>NZ_JBARMD010000669.1:0-6652 GCF_049802275.1 Occallatibacter sp.
CAGGCGATTCTCCTGCGTCAGGACCGTGCGTTCTCAGAGATTTTCATTAAGAAGAGCGCGGGCTTCGACAGCGTAGTGAATGAAAGCCTGATCAATTCCACCGACGAGTGGCGTTAGAACATTGCGATAAAGAAGAATTCCACAAAAACGCGATCAAGTCCACGGTCGCGCAACCCGCACGGTCAATAGTCCGTTTTGATCCGTGACCTTAGAAACGCCACCAATCGGTTGCATGAATTCCTGCGTGTTTGTAGGCAATCCTGGCGAGATTGTTAAGCAACCGCTTGGTTGCGCTTCTCGTAGCTGGATTTTGAGTCAAATCCCACCCCCGAATGTCTGATCCAGAACAGCCGATAAATGGTGCATAAAATATGCAAATCGCCCTGAACTCGCAGATCAATTCTGAAAAAGAACAGCAGCATATAAATAACTGAAAATACGATACTTATCGTTCCAGCTAACTACACGCTTGCTACCCTCAAATCCGCAGCCATCGCGTAGCTCATGTAAAATTGAGAGCGCGGCACCTGATAACCGACGCCGCGCATCGAACAACTGGGGCACGCATTCAGTTGTTGGGGTTTTATGCAATCCTGCTTTGATTGTCCCTTCTGCTGCGATCTCAGATCGTTCCATCTCCATTTCCATCAAAGATCATCAGCCGATTCCGTGTTGGCATGCGCCGCGCTGCGCCGCGAATCGATTGTCGCGAACGGGGAAATCTGATGGCGGCAACGTCGGCAACTGCTTTAACCGGAACATCACTCCTCGACCGCAAGCTCAAGAGCACGCCGAGCAAAACCGGTGTTCTTGCGTTTCTTGCCGTGCTTGCAGCGGGCATTGTCTACATCGTTTTCCACGTAGCCCGCGATCTCGATGCTGCGTCCATTACCAGCTACGCGCCCTACGGCTTGCTCGCGCTTGCGTTGCTGATCGCCCTTGGCTTTGAATTCGTAAACGGATTCCACGATACGGCCAACGCCGTTGCCACTGTCATCTATACTCACTCGCTTGAGCCGAACATTGCCGTGGTGTGGTCGGGAATCTGCAACCTCGCTGGCGTGCTTCTCTCCTCCGGCGCCGTGGCCTTCGCCGTCATTACCCTTCTCCCTGTCGAATTGATCCTCCAGGTGAGTTCGGGCGCCGGATTCGCCATGGTCTTCGCGCTGCTCATCGCCGCGATCCTCTGGAACCTTGGCACCTGGTGGCTCGGTTTACCGGCATCCAGTTCGCATACCATGGTTGGCTCCATCATCGGCGTCGGCATCGCCAATCAGTTAATGAACATGCGCAGCGGAACTTCGGGCGTCGATTGGGAGCAGGCCATGAAGGTGCTGAAAGCCCTGCTGATTTCCCCGGTTGTCGGATTCGTATTTGCCGGCATGCTCATCCTGCTCGCGAAGCAGGTGGCCAAATTCCCAGAGCTCTACGAGGCGCCAAAAGACAACACGCCGCCGCCGCTCCCGATTCGTGCCCTCATGGTGCTCACCTGCACCGGCGTCAGCTTCTTCCACGGCTCGAATGACGGACAAAAGGGCATGGGCCTCATTATGCTCATCCTCATCGGCACTGTCCCCACAGCCTATGCGCTGAACCATGCCGTGAGTCCGGCTCAAGTCCAGGAGTTCATCGTCACATCACAGCGCGCCGGCCAGATTCTCGATCGTCATGTCGATCCCAAAGGCATTCTGGGACCCGACGCGCGCGCCACAGTCACTGACTACATTCGCACCAAGCAACTGCAACCCGACACGATTCTCGCACTGCGTGAACTCGTTGAGGACCTGAATCACGAGGTCGCCCTCTACAAGGAATTCAAGGCAGTCCCGCCACAAGAGCAGGCCAATGTCCGCAACGACATGTACGTGGCCAGCGAGGCCTTGCGGCTGATGATCAAGGCCAATAACCCTGCCTTCAACGCAGATGAAAAGAAGGCCCTGAACAGCTACAAAGACAAGGTGGATAACGCCACCAAATTCATTCCCTCATGGGTCAAGGTCGCCGTGGCGCTCGCTCTCGGGCTGGGCACCATGGTTGGCTGGAAGCGCGTCGTCGTCACTGTGGGTGAGCGCATCGGCAAAGATCACCTCACCTATGCGCAAGGTGCCAGTGCCGGATTGGTTGCCATGGGAACCATCTTCGCAGCCGACAAATTCGGACTCCCGGTCAGCACAACTCACATCCTCAGTTCGGGTGTCGCGGGAACGATGTCGGCAAACGGAAACGGACTCCGCTTCTCCACGATCCGCAATATCGCGGCGGGCTGGGTGTTCACGCTCCCCGCGGCGGCACTCTTGTCAGGCATTCTCTACTGGGCGTTCCGGCATCTGTCGTAACTTGAATCAGGTCTTCTGATCACGGCGGCGCTTTGGTGCATCCGTTTTCGTTTTCCTCGCCTGTCCGCCTCCAGCCTCGCAAATTCATCTCCGCTTCACCTCGCGTTCACACGCCTCGGATATTCCTTGCTCCATCTGGAGAGCTCTCTCCCAGCATCCAGAGTAACTTCACCTCACATTCCGGAGTTCACCCATGTCCGAAGCGGCAACCGCTGTCGCAGCCCGTCCGCCGGCTGCTGCATTGCTTGAAAAGAAGATGCATCCGACCCACGCTATGATCAGCGGAGCCGTCGTTTTGCTCGCGCTTATCATCGGAATCTGGTTCATAGCCACACACATCGCTCAGGATTTCAGCGGCGTGACCATGGGCAGCGCGTGGCCGTATGTGCTCTTGGTCATCGCATTGCTAATTGCACTCGGATTTGAGTTCGTCAATGGCTTCCACGACACCGCAAACGCCGTGGCGACGGTCATATATACCCACTCGCTCGAGCCAAACATCGCAGTTGTATGGTCCGGGATGTGCAACCTTGCCGGTGTGCTCACCTCCAGCGGCCTGGTTGCCTTTACAGTCATCACACTGCTGCCCGTCGAGTTGATTCTGCAGGTGAGTTCCGGCGCTGGATTCGCCATGGTCTTCGCGCTGCTCATTGCCGCGATCCTATGGAATCTGAGCACCTGGTGGTTCGGCCTTCCGGCCTCCAGCTCGCACACCATGGTCGGTTCAATTATTGGCGTGGGCGTCGCCAACCAGCTAATGAATGTGCACTCCGGCACCTCAGGCGTGGATTGGAAACAGGCCACCAAGGTCTTCAAAGTGCTGCTGATCTCGCCGATCGTTGGATTCGGCGCGGCTGCACTATTGTTCCTGCTGGCGAAGGCCACCATCAAGTATCCCGGACTTTATGAGGCGCCGAAGGGCAGTGCGCCTCCGCCGTGGCCCATACGTGCCCTTCTGGTGCTCACATGTACCGGCGTCAGCTTTTTCCACGGTTCAAATGATGGGCAAAAGGGTATGGGATTGATCATGCTGATCTTGATCGGCACGGTGCCCACTGCCTACGCATTGAACCACGCGGTAACACCCGCTGACGTGCAGCAATTTATCACGGCGTCGAACAATGCCGGGAAGGTTCTCGATGCGCATGTTGACAAGACCGGCTTGCTTGGCGCCGACGCTCGCGCCACGGTGACCGACTACATCCGCACCAAGCAACTCCAGCCCGACACAATTCTCGCGCTGCGCGAGCTGGTTGAGGATCTGAGCCACGAAGTCGCACTCTACAAGGAGTTCAAGGCCGTCCCCGCCAACCAGCAGACCAACGTGCGCAACGACATGTATGTCGCCAGCGAGGCCATCCGGCTCATGCAGAAAAACCACAACCCCGTCTTCACCGCGGCCGAGAACACTGCATTGACGGCCTACAAGAGCAGAGTCGACAAGGCCACCAAGTTCATTCCCACCTGGGTGAAAGTGGCGGTTGCACTGGCTCTTGGAATGGGTACGATGGTCGGCTGGAAACGCATCGTCGTGACAGTAGGCGAAAAAATTGGCAAGGAACACCTAACCTATGCCCAGGGAGCCACTGCCGAACTGGTCGCCATGGCAACCATCTTTGCCGCGGATAACTTCGGCCTCCCCGTCAGTACCACGCACGTGCTGAGTTCGGGCGTGGCTGGAACCATGGCTGCGAATCGCAGCGGCCTGCAAATGTCGACCATCCGTAACATCGCTGCTGCCTGGGTCTTCACGCTTCCCGCCGCAGCGCTTCTTTCGGGCACGTTGTTCTGGCTCTTCCGCCAAATCGCGTAGAAATCCTCCTTCAGGTTGCCTCGTTTTTGTTCTGAGCGAAAGGCGTTCGGTACCCCCCGAACGCCCTCTCTTTTCAAGAATCCCGCCTGGTCAGCATCTGTGGACGCATCTTCCCCTTCCGTCCAGTACCATACAGAAGGTACTGATTGCTGCATGAGCCTGAAATCGAAGCTGGAAGCCGTTATTTACGCCTCTGAAGAGCCGGTCACCCTGACCCAGCTCGCAACCCTGTTTGGCGCAGAAGCGCTGCAATGGAAAGCGGAGCAAGAGGCCGCCCAAAAGGCTGCCGCCGAGGCCACCACTAGCGCCGCCGACCCGTCGCGATCCTCAATCGATGAGGGGTTGGCGTATCTGGACCTGCGCACCGAAGACGGCCGCTCCCTCGGTGAGCAGGAGTTCGCCGACCCGGGACTTGCTGAAGCGTCCGAGGCCGAGCCCGAGTTGCCGGTCGAGACCGAGTCAGCAACCGCTGAATCGACAGCGACTGAAGCCGACCCGACTGAAACCGCTGAGGCCGCCGCCGAGTCAGCTCAAGAGGAATCAGCTCCTCTCGATCCCGAGACCGAAGCCAAACGCGCCGCACGCCAGCGCGATCGCGATGTCAAAGCCGTTCTGCGGCAGTTGATCGACGAATTGATTGCCTACTATGCCTCTGACGATCGCGGTGTGGAGATTCGCGAAATTGCCGGCGGATATCGCATGGCCACCAAGCCCGAGTGTCACGATGCTGTGCGCATGTTCATCAAGAGCCTCAAGCCGGCGATGAAGCTCTCGCTGCCCGCTCTTGAAACGCTTGCCGTCATTGCCTACAAGCAGCCTGTCACCGCACCCGAAGTCAACGAGATTCGCGGCGTGGACTCATCGGGAGTTTTCGGCTCTCTGCTGGCCCGCAAACTCATCACCACCGCAGGCCGCAAACAAGTTCTCGGACGCCCCATCCTTTACAAGACCACCAAGGAATTCCTGATGCGCTTCGGTCTCAAAGACGTCGCCGAATTGCCGTCGATGGATGAGTTCGAGAAAATGGCTAGCGAGCTTGAGGAAGTCGAACCGGCGGCCGTCGACGAGGGTGATGCTGCGACTGCTGAGTACGAGGCCGAAGGTACTGATCGTCCTGCACTGGATGAGAACGCACCGGAAGAGCCGGATAACGATTCGCCCTCGCCGGCCGTAAATGCTCACGAGACTCCGGCTGCCGTAAACGAAACCAACGAGAATACAGAAGCGGCTGAATAGCCTGCACCTCACCGCACAAGCCCGCGCCTGCCGAGCCTCACTGGAAACGAAGCAGGCAGAACCGAGAATCTCCCCATGAGCGACGATGTGCGCCCCGATGCCAACCGGCCTGAACTCGATGGCCCCGAAAACGATGCAAATGCAGCTGAAGAAGCAACAGCCGCCGCTGCCAGCGACACATTTGAGCAGGCGAGTGACTCCGAGCCAGACTCCATTGCCGACGAGGCCGACGCTTCTGATGCGAGCGCTCCCGAAGCCCACGAAGAGATCGACGCCATGGCCGAGCCAGAACTCGCAGGCAAGCTTGAGCGCCTGCAGAAGATTCTCGCCCAGGCCGGAGTCGCCAGCCGACGCGCTGCCGAGAACCTGATCACCGCGGGCCGCGTGCAGGTAAACGGCAAAGTCGTTACCGAACTCGGCACCAAGGCCGATGCCGCCCGCGACCACATCCGCGTTGACGGAAAACTTCTGCAAGGCTCCGAGCGCCTCCGCTACTTTATGCTCAACAAGCCCAGGGGCTTCGTAACCACGGTGCGCGATCCTGAAGGACGGCCAACAGTGATGGAGTTCTTCGCGAAATTGCGCGAGCGGCTCTACCCCGTCGGGCGCCTGGACTACCTGAGCGAAGGCCTGCTGCTGGTGACAAACGACGGCGACCTGGCGAACAAGCTCACCCGCGCCGCCGCAGGCGTGGAGAAAACATACCTGGTAAAGGTGAGTGGCGAGCCCTCCGAAGAAGATCTGGATCGGTTGCGTTCGGGTGTGGGCATCGAGCGAGGCAAGCCGGGCTCAGGCCGCGTGCAGACTGCGCCTGCCCAGATCCGCAAGGTCCGTCAGGGCGACAATCCCTGGTATGAAGTCATCCTGATTGAAGGCCGCAACCGCGAGTTGCGCAAAATGTTCGAAGAGATCGGCCATCACGTCGAAAAGATTCGCCGTGTCGGCTACGGGCCGCTGGTGCTCGACATTGAGCCGGGCAAAATGCGCGAGCTCGAAGCCGAAGAGCTCGGTGACCTTCGCAAGACCGCGGATGGCAAGCTACGCAAACCGAAACTGAAAGATATCCGTCGGCGCAAGGCGATGGATGCGCAGTTGCCCACCATCAAACCGCGAGCCTCACGCCCGCTGGCACCTCCGGCGGCCGCTCCGCCAATTTCGGAACGGCCGGCGTTTCCACCCCGTCGCGAATTTCCGCCGAAGAGACAATTTGCAACTGATCGGCCTTCCCGCCCCGCGCGCCCGGAAGGTGAAGGTTTCCGTCCCAGAC
>NZ_JBARMD010000670.1:0-2046 GCF_049802275.1 Occallatibacter sp.
GAACTACGCCAAGCTGAAGCTTCCCTCCGAATGAAGCGGAAAGTGTTTCATCAGGCAACCCAAGTCTCTTTCGGCGATTCGCCAGTTCTTCACCGTTTTTCCGCAGTTACTCTCTGAGGGATGTATCCGGTTTGCGGATGAGACTTGTGTAATCGGATCTAGTTCGAAACCTTCGTCTCCGAGCCCTTGGCCATCGTATTCCAGTGCACGTTGTCAGGAGAGAACTCCTGCGCGTAGTCAATGCGATCAGTTCCCGTGAAGACATTCACCACGTGGAAGTACATGGTGGTTTCCCCTTGCGTTACTTGCCACGGAAACGTCCAGATGTTGCCCACGATCTGCAGCTTGCCTGAACCCGCGCCCTCGCCGCCCTGGGGAATCTGGTAGGTGGTGTACATCTTATCCTTGTCGCTGTAAGTGAAAACCAGCAGTGCCTTCGAGTCCCCGTCCACAAACTGATTGCACGCCACGTAAGCGCCGCTCTTCCAGCAATCGTTGCGCAGCGTCTTGTCTTCCTTGCCTGCCTGGCTGTAGGCCGTAGCAAAGCGTTCGCCATGGACCTTCCACGTACCCGCGTACACCATGATCGCGTCAGTGCCCGTCGGCGGTTGTGGCGGAGCCTGAGCAGCGGCCCCCAGTGCACATAGCGCCATCATTCCTACCCAGATTGAAGAAGAAAAACTACGCATTGAAATTAACCTCCGGTCCCGCTGTCATGGTAATCCGCGATTGATCCCGGGCATAAGTAATCAACTTGATTGCACCAGCATGCCTGCCAGCAAAGCGGTGCGGGGTGCGAGGTGTTCCAGCAAGATCGACTCATGGCTGGCGTGCGCACCTTCACCCACCGCGCCCATACCATCCAGCGTCGCTACGCCAAGAGCAGAAGTGAAGTTGCCGTCCGACGCTCCACCAGTAGACGCTTCCTTAAGCTCGAAACCAAGTTCGGCCGCAAGCGCGCGGGCTTGTGCGAATAACTTTGCCGTCCCGCGCGTCCGCTCCATCGGAGGTCGATTGATCCCGCCCGTGACATCAAGAGTGCAGCGCTTGTCCGTTGCCTTGAGCGAGGCGAACCGGCGCTCGATGCGCGGGCCGTCACTCATCTTCGCGATGCGGACATCGACTTCGCCGAAAGCTTCTGCGGGAATCACGTTCGTCTTGCTCCCGCCGCCCGCCACGCCGACGCTCACGGTCAGCCCGCGCTTCAAATCCGTCCAGTCGCTTACCGTTTCGATCACACGCCCAAGCTCCCGTAGTGCGCTGGCGCCTTTCTCATAATCCACGCCGGCATGTGCGGCCACTCCGCGAATATCGATACGCCAGTTCCCCGTTCCTTTTCGTGCGGTCTTGTAGGCAAGTCCCTGTGCGGGCTCCAGCACAAATACCGCAGAGCAATCGCGCGCAAGATTCTCTGTAATCGGCCGCGACACCGGACTGCCGATCTCCTCATCGCTGTTGAGCAACAGCACGATCTCGCGGTTCAGCATGTCTGCCTCGGCAAGCATCTCGATAGCCGTCATTGCCATGGCAACACCCACCTTCATATCGAGCGTGCCGGGGCCCCAGAGTCGTCCCTCCGCAACCCGGCATGGCATCTGCTTCAGCGTGCCTACCGGCCACACCGTGTCCAGGTGCCCCAGCAGCATTAAGGGCTTCTTCCCTCGCACCCGCGGGCCGAATCGCATTTCGAGAACATCGCCATAGCTGCGCTGCCTGTGGCGCTTTACGCGACCGCCAAGCGCACTCCCACTCTCAGCCGCAATCGCAACACAGGTATCCACCGCTTGTTTGCTATCCGACGGCGACTCGGCAACAGCCAGTTTGCGTGCAAGGTCAAGCAGCGCAGACTCTTTGCGCCGTGCACCGGCCAGCAGCGCACGCATGGGAACGTTGGAGTCGAGTACTTCGAGGTGTTTGTTCACTGCTTTCAAGTGTAGAGGCGAAGAGCCATCGAAATCGACGATCAAAAAACATGCAGAGATTTTGTGGAAAACTGCAAATTTCGGGAGGGGGGTGGGGGTAGACGTTTCAGGATGCTGTCTGGGC
>NZ_JBARMD010000671.1:0-10826 GCF_049802275.1 Occallatibacter sp.
GTTGGCCGGTCGCCGACAAGGTTATCGAGCCGGAGAAGCCGCCGGTTGCGGCGCTGCTGATTGTCGTGGATCCGTTGCTGCCTGCACTGACGGAGACCGAGCCGGGCGAAGCCGAGATGCTGAAGCCGGCGGGCGGCGGTCCGGTAAGCGCGGTAATCAGCGTGGCAGTGGGGCTGCCCCACCCGGTGACGAGATCGAAGCCGGTGACAGCGGAGTAGCTGCCGGAGGTGCCGCTCTTGATGTCGTGGAAGTCGGCGGCGTAGGTGCTGGCGTTAACGTTCTGCTGGTAGATCGTGGGATTGAGGAATCCGATGGGCGGTTGGCTATTCGATGCCAGTTGCTGATTGGCGAGCGCGACGAAGGCGGCCCACATGGGTGCGGCAAAGCTGGTGCCGCCGTAGTAGTTGGCTTGGCAGGCCTGCTGATCGCCGCAGGTGTAAAACGTGAAGTTTGCGTTTGCAGCGACGTCGGGGCCGTTGCGCAATGTGGTCGAGCCTTTGTTGCTGGAGTTGATGACGCCGGAAAGCTGTTGCCAGGCCGGAATGGCGATGCTGTCGGGGCTGATGCCGCCACCGCTGTCGACCCATGCGGTTTCAGAGGCCCATGGTCCGCCTGCTTTGGCCGTGGTAAGGTCAGTACCGCCAACTGCGACTACATAAGCGTTGTCGGCAGGCCACGCCGCGCTGCGCCCTGTCTTGGTCCAGGTGGAAGCATCGCCCGATGCGGCGAAGAAATTCTGGCCCTGTGCTGCCATCTTCTGGAAGTACGGATTGAGAGTGCTGGCGTCGGCAGGTGTCCATCCCCACGAGCAGCCGATCGTCGTGGGCAACGGATTGTGGGTGGTCATTGCGCTGATGATGGAGGTATCGGAGGAGCCGACGTACATGGTGAGGCTGGCAAGACCGGGCGCCATGCCGATGGCCTGGGTCATGTCGAGGGTCTGCTCGCCGTCATCGCAACCGGGATAAACGCAGCTTGTGCTGGTGCCGTCGGTGGAAAGCAGGGTAATGGGAACGTTGTTGGTCTGGCCCACATTCTTGAAGTAGGTGGTGAGGTCGGCAAGGTCGGTGCCGTAGTACTCAAGCAGGCCGAGATTCTGGCCAGCTCCGGTGAGCGCGGTCCCACCATAATAAGCCGCGCGCATATCGCTGCCGAGAAAAGATGCCGACGGACCGGAGCCGGTGGTGGCGTGGGAGACGACTTTATCCGCATCGATGCCGTGGGCTGCGGCGAACTCGTCGCGGCTGACGCGAAGAGGGCGCGGTATCGAGTAATTGTCGAGGCCAGAGATGTGCCAGAGGTTGAAGGGCAGGTCCAGCCTGGGCTCGGCGTCGGGAGAATAGAATGTGCGGCTCTCCGAGGGATGCTGATAGGTGCGCATGTTCACGTGAAACGCGGCTTCAATGTTGGACACAGTGCCCTTCACCTGCACCAGCATTCCATCGCGGGAGCCTCCCACGACTTGGAAGCCATAGGTTCTGGCAAAGCGGAGAACCGTATCGTAGTCGTTGGCGGTGGGTCCGAAGCGGGCGGTGAATTCGGTGGGCGTGAGGAACTGGCGGTAGTTGGGACTGGCCGGGTTGTAGACATCGGCGAGGAACGCCTTGAGTCCGGCAGGGTCGCGGAGAGGCAGGACCAGGTCGAGTTGCAACATCTGGTTTGCCGGGAGGCGGCCGTTGGCCTGCGCATTGCCGCTCTTCACCGCATCGCGCACATGATGCGTCATAACAGACTGGGCTACGCAGCTTGCTGAGGACAGCAACAGAGCTGCGAAGATGGGCAGGAATTTCCCTGGTTTTGAAATCACGGGTTCTCCTTGGGGCGGGGATGCGGTCTTTGAACGAGGCAGTGATCTTTCGCCAGCGTTGATGCATTTTGAGGCAAGCGCCAAATCAGTGTCTAGAGAATTCCGGCAATCGCGTTGCAGAGGTGGTTACCTCGGCTGCAACTCGGGTGCACTTGGGTCACATTTTTTTATCGGGACGCAAGACGGCGGGGATCACAGAACCGGATCTGCGGTTATTCCGCAGCAATTTCTTGCGAAGGAGACACGGTCGCAAAGGCGAGGTCAGGTGTGAATGAACTGCGCGACTGCGTTAGGATTACGGGCAAAACCAAGAAATGGTTGGGATGACGTAAACTCGTCTCTTCAAGCAAAGCAGGCGATTTGCGCGCATTTTTTTGTGGAGGAATTCCGTGGCCGAGTTTCAACCTTTTGTTTCGCCAGATCAGAATCCGCCGGAGTTTACGGTACGTGCGCTGGTGCTGGGCTCCATTTTCGGAATCATTTTTGGCGCGGTAACGGTGTACGTGGGCCTGCGCGCGGGGCTGACTGTCGCGGCCTCGATTCCGATCTCGGTGCTTTCGATCAGCATTCTGCGCGCGTTTGGCCGGGCCTCGATTCTGGAAAACAATATTGTCCAGACGACAGGCAATGCGGGTCAGTCGATTGCGTCGGGTGTGATCTTCACGCTGCCGGCGCTGGTGTTTCTCGGATTTGACCTTGAGTACTCGCGGATCTTCATGCTGGCGCTGATTGGCGGATGGCTGGGCGTGCTGTTCATGATCCCGCTGCGGCGGCAATTGATTGTGAAGGAACATGGGGCGCTTCCCTATCCGGAAGGCACGGCTTGTGCCGATGTGCTGATTGCTGGCGAGAAAGGCGGATCGCTTGCCAGTCGAGTTTTTCTGGGATTGGGTCTTGGCGGAGCCTACACATTCTTCCAGAATGGAAATCTCTTCCGCGCGTGGCCGAGTTCGCCTGAGTTCCGACCGGACTTTGGACCGCAGCATGTGCTGAAGGGCGCGTCGATCAATGCGGATGCGACGTCGGAGTATCTCGGCGTGGGCTACATCATCGGATCGAAGGTAGCGGGAGTGATCTTTGCGGGCGGCGTTTTTTCGTGGCTTGTGGTGATGCCGCTGATCTACTTCTTCGGGAAGGAACTCCCGCATCCGGTGTATCCGGGGCAGATGCCGATCGCGCAGATGGGGCCGAGCGATCTTTGGGCGACTTACATCAAGCCGATGGGCGCCGGCGCGGTGGCTGCGGCGGGACTGATCACGCTGATGAAGACGCTGCCCACCATCTGGAGCGCGCTCACGGTGGGGCTGAAGAATATGAAGCCCGGCGCTGAGAAAGTCCAGGCAAAGCCGATTCGCACCGAGAACGATCTCTCGATGACGGTGGTGATGATCGGATCGCTGCTTATCGTGGCCTGCATGTTCCTTTTTCTTGAATTCAAGCCGGTGCCGGGAGCGTTTGTGGGCTGGAAAGCAAACCTGGCGGCTTCGCTGCTGGTGGTGGTCTTCGGATTTTTGTTTGTCACGGTGAGTTCGCGGATCGTGGGGTTGGTTGGATCGTCGGCGAGTCCGGTCTCGGGTATGACGATTGCGACGCTGATGGCGACCGCCGCAGTTTTTCTGGTGCAGGGATGGACGGCGCCTGCGTTTGGCGCGCTGGCGATCACGATTGGCGGCGTGGTTTGCATCGCAGCTTCAAATTCGGGTGATACTTCACAGGATTTGAAGACGGGGTACCTTATCGGAGCGACACCGCGGGCGCAGCAGGTTGCGTTGATGATCGGCGTTGTTGTCTCGACTGTCGTGATTGGATCGACGCTGAACCTGATGAATACCGGGCTGCAGGAATTTCATGCAGCCGCGCAACCTTGGGACATCAGCGCTTCGCATCCGGGCGTCTCAGTTCAATCGGACGTGAAGCATCTGCCGCCGCAGATTCGCGTGGTGGCCGAGGACAAGACGACCACTTCGCACCAGGCGTCGGAGTACGTGGTGCTGAATGCGATCGGGTCGACGGAGTTGCAGGACGGGAAATATCTCTACTCGCCGGCGACCAAGCAAATTGAGGTGCACTGGATTCAGGGGATTGGGAGCGCCGCCGCTCCGGCACCACAGGCGCGGCTAATGGCGACGGTGATCAACGGAATCCTGAGCAGGAAGCTGCCATGGGGACTGGTGCTGCTGGGTGTATCGCTGGTGATTGCCGTGGAGTTGCTGGGGATTCGCTCGCTGACGTTTGCGGTAGGGGCGTATCTGCCTATCGGCACGACGCTGCCAATCTTTGTAGGCGGCGTGGTGCGGTGGCTGGTGGATCGGGCGGCAGCGCGCGCAGGCGAGGGGGATGCGGAGAGCGATATTTCGTCGGGGTCGCTGTTTGCTTCAGGATTGATTGCCGCGGGTGGGATCGCAGGGCTGATCGGCGTGGCGCTGAAGGCTGTGGAAGCCACGTATATGGACAACCGCGACATCCTCAACTTCCCACACGGGACAATACTCGATCACATGTGGGTGTCGGTGCTGGGGTTTGGGATGCTGGCGTATTCGCTTTACTACTTCGCACGAAAGCCACTGAAGAAGTAGATCAGGGCTCGGGGGCAGAAGCCAGCAAAGGGGCGTCGCCGCGGGAGCTATCACTTTCTGGCGGCGCGGCAGCTTGAATTCAACGGTTCGCACCAGAGCAGATGGGGCGCGAAGTCAGCGGACTAACTGCCACAGGTGCCACACTCCATAGGCCAGCACGAACATACCGGCTTCCAGAAGAAAGGCGGCGCGGACACCGCGGGCACAGCCGAGCCCGTCGCGGTCCGATTCGACCATTTCTTGTTCGGAGGTTCTTGAGAAGGCCGGTGAGTCGGAGATCGATATTACGTTTCCGGGTAAGAAGAAAGACTTGAGAGAAGTGGCATCGGTCCGAATTGCAGGGGACCGAAATTCATAAACAGCTTGACTAGGCACGGCTAAAACTCCCACCCGGGGGTCCATGCCGGAGGAAGCATGAACCCCTGGGACTTGGTAACTACTCTCGCGGAATAAAACGATTCTCCCGCGGTCTCTTCAGGAAATATGTGATTTATATCACCTACCTAAAATGGCAGTACAAATAATTTCTGCGGAAAAGACAGTACGAAAGTGGGAAACCTCGCTTACAGGCCAGCCGAGAGGATCGGAAAACCTTGCAGGGCGGGTAGATTTCACTGTGAAACTGTTCAAGTCGAGCGACCTTTATCATCAAGAGTTGAATGTAACAGGGTCCTGATCTTTCAAATCGCGGCGAAGAGGGGGCGGATGGAATGAAACTTAGCGGAAATACGGTTCTGATCACCGGAGGCGGCTCGGGCATCGGCCGGGGACTGGCAGAAGCCCTTCAGAAGCTGGGGAATGAAGTGGTGATTGCGGGGCGTCGGAAACAGGCACTTGATGCGACTACGGCGGCGAATCCCGGAATGCAGTCGGTGGCACTGGATATTGAGAAACGTGAGGGCATCAGGAAGTTTGCCGACGAAGTCGCGGCGAAGTTTCCATCGCTGAATGTCCTGATCAACAATGCGGGGGTCATGCGCGCGGAGAAGTTGCTGCAGCAGCAAGAGGATTGGTCGGACATGGAGGCAATTGTCGCGACGAACTTGCTGGGGCCGATGCGGCTAACGGCAGCACTGCTTCCGCACCTGAAAAAGCAGGCGGGAGCAACGATTATGAACGTTTCATCGGGACTGGCGTTTGTTCCGCTGGTGCTGACGCCGACTTATTGCGCTACCAAAGCGGCGATCCACTCGTACACGCAGTCGCTGCGGTACCAGCTGAAGAAGACGAAGATCGAAGTGCTGGAACTGATTCCGCCGTATGTGGCGACGGACCTGATGGGCGGGAAGTCGGATCCGCGTGCGATGCCGCTGGCCAAATACATTGCCGAGGTGATGAGCATCCTGAAGTTGCAACCGACGCCGGTGGAGATCTGCGTGGAGAACGTGAGGGGGCTGCGATTTGCGGCGGAGAACGGACGGTATGACGGTATTTTCAACGGGATGAATTCTGCGATGGCGGACATTCAGTAAAGGCTAAGAGAACAGAGAAACCTAGATCAGGGAGCAACGGAAAGAGATCAGGGATGGGGATTGACGTGGACGATGTCGGGCAGCAGTTTGCCAGCGATAACTATGCGGGTATTTGCCCGGAAGCCTGGGGTGCGATGGAGCGGGCCAATCACGGGCATGCGACGGCGTATGGCGATGATGTGTGGACCGCTCGGGCGGCGAATGAGTTTCGTACATTGTTTGAGGCGGAGTGCGAGGTGTTTTTCGTTTTCAACGGCACGGCGGCGAACTCGCTGGCGCTGGCTTCGCTGTGCCAGTCGTATCACGGCGTGATCTGTTGCGATGCGTCGCACGTGGAGACGGATGAGTGCGGCGCACCGGAGTTTTTCTCGAACGGATCGAAGCTGCTGGTGGCGCAGGGCGTCGATGGAAAGCTGACGCCCGCATCGATTCACGAACTGGCGACGAAGCGGCAGGACATTCATTTTCCCAAGCCGCGGGTGGTGACAATTACCGAGCCGACCGAAACGGGGCGGGTGTACACGATTGAAGAAGTCAGGGCGATTTCAGATGCATGCAAGGAGCATGGACTTTTGCTGCACATGGATGGAGCGCGCTTTGCCAATGCGTGCGCGAGCCTGCGGTGCTCTCCGGCTGAGCTGAGCTGGAAGAGCGGCGTGGATGTGCTGTGCTTTGGCGGCACGAAGAATGGCATGGCGGTGGGCGAAGCGGTGTTGTTCTTCGACAAGGCGCTGGCAACGGATTTTGATTATCGCTGCAAGCAGGCGGGGCAGCTGGCTTCGAAGATGCGGTTTCTTGCGGCTCCGTGGGTGGGGATGCTGGAGAGCGGCGCGTGGCTGAGCAATGCCCGGCACGCAAATGAATGCGCGCAGTATTTTGCGGAGCGCGTGGCACGGATTGGGAATGTGCAGGTTGTGTCCGCGGTGGATGCGAACACGGTGTTTCTCAGCGCGTCCGATGAGATTCTGGAGGGCCTGCGCGGGCGCGGGTGGAGGTTCTATACCTTCATTGGCGGCGCGGCGCGGATCATGTTCGCCTGGGATACCGATTTGAAGCGGGTGGATGCGTTGTTGAGGGATCTGGAGGAGTGTGCGTGTGCGGCGGCAGTCGAGAAGTGAGAGATTTGGGAAGGGGACTCCAGAATGAGATCGCGTGAAGGATTGCCCCAGGGGCTGAAGCCACGCCCAGATTCCCGGTACTGATGTAGCGGTTGATGCCCGTACCCTCCACAGCAAAACATAACTGCAGTCTTGCATGGCTCTTTGCGCCACCCGAGACCATGAAAATCGGGTGGGATCGTGCTTCAGGGCAGATCTTTCGACTCCGCGTTGCTCCGCTCAAGATGACATGCTTTTGGCATAGAGAAAATGTCTTCTCTTTGAGCGGAAATCAGGATGTTGCGTCGGTGGGGTGTTTGCGGAAGATGATTTGCAACTGCTGGCGCCAGTGTTCGCCGAGGGCTATCAATTCCCAATCGACTTCGGGGGAGAGATAGCGCAGGACGGGCAGATTTGCGGGATGGATGCGCAGGGCGGGTGCGGCCAGAAGCAGGCGCGGCGGAAGCGGCGAGATTTCTGTTCCGGGGAAGTAGCCTTCACGCTCGAAGGCAGAGAGTGGCCGGTCGCTGCCGGCGGTGGGCTGACGATCGGCATTGAGAGCACGAACGCGGATCCAGTAGTCGAGGGCTTGCAAGGGCAGATGCAGATCCTCGTCGGCCTTGAGTTCGATGACTACGAGGCGGTTGCTACGATCGAGGGTAAGCAGGTCGAGCATGCCGCGATCTCCGGATGAGAGCGCGGGGACCTGCGAGTAAAGTTGATCGCCGCGGAGCGACGGGAGCAAGTCGCTGAGGCCGGCGCGGAATTCTGATTCGAGCCATCGCTCGGGCTGCATGCGGAAGAGCGGGTCTTTGTGCGCGCCGTCGCGATGTCTACTCATGAAAAGGCGCGCACACAGTTCGCGGCATAGGTCCTCGGTTTCGGCGGTCAAAGGAGTTTCGTTGGCGCCCGCGCCGAAGGTGATCTCCTGCTCGCGCTCGAACGAGTGGGCGCCGGCGCCTTGACGTACGCGGGCAAACTCCAGACCGTGAAGCATTAAACCAACTTCGGCTGCCGATCGCGGGTGAAGCTCAATGCCGGCTTTGGCATTTTGCGGCAGGAGTGCCAGGACTTTGTCGATGCCGGGCTGGCAGCGTTCGAGTGCGGCCTGGGGAGAAAAGGCGTGCATAAGGCGCGCGATCTGATTGCCACTGTCGCGGAAATCGACGGCCTCAAGTTCCTCGCTGCGTTCGTCGAGGGTGAAGAGTTGGAAGTCGGCGGCGGCGTGGTTGAGCCAGGCAATGCGCTCGGCGGTAGTGCGCCACGCTCCCCGGGGCACGATGACTTTGAGCCCGCCGAAGTGGCGGCGGGCATTGCTTTTCTGACGACAATGGTCGAGCCAGAGAATGCCCAGGGTGAGGATTCCATCGATGGTTGATGCGGATTCTGCTTCGCTGACGCCAATGATGGCTTCGGCAGCGGTTCCACGCAAGAGGCGTCCGCGAATGTAGGCGGGGCCGAAGCTATGCTCGAGGTCCATAGCGGAACGCAAGCCGTCAACTTTGGAGCCGATGAATGCACGTGCAAGGACGCGATCGAGCAGGCGCTGGTAATTTCGGCGGGCGGAATCGCGCGTTGTAGGCGTGCGGCGATCGCTGTTGGGGACAAGCTCAAGCGCTTGCGGCTTTGGTGCACCCATGCGGCGTGTGATGACCCGCAGGCACTGCGCACGCGGCTGAATCTCAACCACCGTTCGCACGAGGTTGCGTTCTTCGCTCCAGAGCTGAAAGAGGCAGCGGCCGTGGGACTCAGTTACGGAGTAGCGCGCGAGACGCATGTCAAAGAGGACGCGGCCGTCTTCGAGGAGGGCGGCGGCGGGGTGTGCGGCGAGGTAATCTTCGAGGATTTCGGCGAGTTTGGCAGCGGTTGCCGCGTCGGCTGTGGGGGGCACGCCGAGGCTACCAGTTCTGCCGGGAGCGCAAATTTGCAATGTGCGCAGTGTGATGGCGAGAGTGCCATGCGTAGAGGGCAAGGACCGTGGCAAGATTCTGGCGACCATTTTCTGGATGGTTGTAGCCGCGCTGGAAGTCCGCGTCGGAAAGGGACTCAAGCAAGGCCACCCAGCGCTCGTGCAGAGCGGCAATCATCGCGAGTGAGCCGTCGATGGGAAGGGCGCTGTCAGCCAGGCGGGCCCAGGCGGCTTCGTCGTAGGTCTTGATGGTGGGCGAGTCTTCAGTGAGGGCGAGTTTGGTGCGCACGTAGGCGTTGGCATGGCTGTCGGCGATGTGATGCACGAGTTGGCGCACGGTCCAGCCGCCATCGCGGTAAGGCGTGTCAAGCTGTGCCCGATTGAGTCCGCTGACGGCAGTCTGCAAGGTGGATGGAAGCAGGCGGAGGATGGAAATTTGTTCCGCGCGAACTGCCGGGTCAGAAGAGGCCGGAGCAGTAAAGCGGCCTAGGGGGTAGCGGATATCTTCGGATTCTGTCATTGCCCAACCTGGAGAGCTCGCAGAGAGGCGGTGACGATTCAGTGCTCGACGAGGCTGATTTATTGAGTCTATTTAACTGCGCGGATGCTTGGGAATATTGTGCTTTGGCGCATTTTTAAAATTCTGATTCGTTGGGTGTTGAGCCTTGGGATGCTCCACCACCCGTGGATCCTTGGGGGGCTTTTTATGAAAAGGCCAAATGGCGAAGGCCGGAGCGGTAGACAGGACCAGCAACAACGCGGCAACCGCAAATTTCTTCATGGCTGGAATGTAGCACGAGAATCGAGCAAGGGAAAGTACCCGAAGTCACTGGACCCAGAGAAGTAATGGGGAAGAGCAGCGCCGCGGCACGGTCGAGAGGCGGTAGCTTGCCGGAACTGGCCCGTGGGCTATGAAGATTGGGAGTTCGTGGTTTCCCACTCATGCCGCGATGAAACTGCGTCATGAATGGGGCACTCTCGTTCTTTGCCTGCAATCTCCAGAGCAGATGGCCAATCGTTCGGGTTACCTGAACCCAGCCTGCTTCCATCCAGGAAATGACCCTGGGTGTCGGATCTAGGCCTTGTGATGGTGGTGATGATGGTGATGGTGATGATACGTCGCGGCGAACGCCGGGGCGGCGAACACCAGAACCAGAAGCACAGCAGCAAGGATCTTCTTCATGGGGTGAATTTAGCACGATGGAAATTGTGGAAACCAGCGCGGCTGGCCGGTGAATCAAGTGAGGAAATGGTTCATCCCACGATGCGGAGATTTGCGGAGAGGCGTAAACTACATGCAACGATGAGCATATCTGCCGCTTCCCCTCTCGCGAGTCACAGACGTTACTTTTTTGAGAAATTTGGAATCACCGAACGGCTCCTGGAGCGCTGTTTGGGCGAAGCCCTGTCTGCGGGCGGCGACTACGCCGATCTCTATTTTGAATCGGTGACTTCTACGTCACTGGGGGTCGATGAGCAGATCGTGAAGTCCGCCAGCACGGGGACGAGCGCCGGGTGCGGGATTCGCGTGCTTTCAGGCGAGCGGACCGGATATGCCTACACCGATAATCTGAGCCCGGAGCGTCTGCTGCACGCGGCACGGACGGCGGCGCTGATTGCGTCGGGACCGGCCAAGCAGCTGGTGCAAGGATTTACAGAGACAAAGGGGGGCAATCTCTATCCTGTTCCGCTGGGCGGGTTCGATCTGGACCTGGCGGCGCGGTTGGAGCTGATTCTGAGGGCCGACCGTGCGGCGCGGGCTTACGATCCGCGCATTGTGCAGGTGCGGGCCGGATACAGCGAGGAGTTGCGGCGTATTTTGATTGCGGCATCGGATGGCGCTTTTGCCAGCGACACGCAGCCGCTGTGCCGGCTGAACGTGTTTGTAATCGCCAAGGACGGACCGACGACAACCAAGGGGTCGGCGGGCGGGGGCGGAAGAGCCGGGCTGGAGCAGTTTGAAGG
>NZ_JBARMD010000672.1:0-3670 GCF_049802275.1 Occallatibacter sp.
ATCCGGCCGATCCACTGCCTCAAAACACTAGCAGCTTCTGTCTACTTAGGAGTCGTTGGAGACATGTCCGGGGAGTCACGACATTTCCTGCTAAATGCGCACGTCGCCGGGAGAGTCCGTTTTACGCCAAATCGCCAACTCACTCATCGACCGGGAATAACGCTCTCAGGACGACGGCTTCGAGCCGCTGATCAGTCCCGGTCTGACTTTGTGCGGCCACTGACACGCCCCATCAATAACACCCCTCGCAAACCCCGATAAAACCTGATCTCCCCGGCACCCGGTGTGCCGGTTGTGTGCCCCATTTGCGGGACGGAGTGAACCATGGAAGCAAACTCGGGCAGATTATTGCGCGCGAACAGAACACGTGGCTCGTCCGCATCTATCAAGGGCGCGACCCCGAAACCGGGACGCGCAAATACTTGAACCAGACTATCCACGGCCCGTTTCGCGAGGCGCAGCGATTCCTGAATCTGAAACTCCAGCAGCGGATCTAAATCGAACGCCGCGCGCGGCGCCCATTACTCTCAACCAATTCCTCGACCAGTGGCTCGCGACGTCGGCCAAGCCGCGGCTGCGAGCGAAAACCTTCCATGACTACGAGTCACTTCTCCGGCTCTATATCCGGCCGGCTCTCGGCACGCACTTCATCGGCACGATTGGGCAGATGGACATGCAGGGGCTCTATGCACAGATGTTCGCGCGTGGATTGTCGGCGAGGACGATCGAGTACACGAATGGGTGCTTAAATCGGCCTTCCGTCAGGCAGTCCGCTGGAGAATGCTCGGCGAGGATCCCTGCGCCGACGTCGACCCGCCGCGAGTGAAACGCAAAGAAATGGAGGCGCTCAGCGTAGAGGAGTGTCGCCGCTTTCTCTCGGTTGCAGAAAAATCGGAATGGTATGCGCTGTTTGCGCTCGCACTCACGACTGGGATGCGGTCCAGCGAGTATCTGGCTCTTAAGTGGTCCGATATCGACTGGCAGCGAGGAGCCGTCAGTGTGAGCCGGACAATTCAGGTGACGGGGGCAGGGTGGGCATTCGATGACACGAAGCCGAAGTTTATGAGTGAGCGTCCTCTCATCGGGAAGGCCGTGAATGAGCTTGAAAGCATGTTCAAGACATCTCCGTCCGACCTTCGCATATTGAAGGCCATTGAAGGCGAGCTCGTCCACAGGAGCAGGGCTCGATCGGCTAGGTTGCTCAGAAGGGTCAGGGAAGCTCTTTCGGATCCTGCCACTCAAATCCCGAGCGGGAACGACGCTGTTTGAGAATATTCCGGAACCTGCGATCGAAAGTAAGCGATTTCTATCTTTCGATAATTCTGGAAGTGATCTTGTGTTGTCGCCGATTCATAAAGCCAGCCAGAAGCCGGCACCTAAGAAGAGATCCGACCCGATGCTCCCGTTCCCTGATGCAGGCATTCCAGTGCCAGCTCCTCTTTCAACTTCGGGAAACGTGGTTCGTGCATTGCCGATGACCTTAAAGGAAGCGTACGGAGTTTTGTGCGTGAACCACGGAGCGAGCTGGGAATCTGTCGAGACCGCGCGAAGAGGCATCGTCGCGCAATCACACCCGGATCGTCTTAGAATCTGCGATCTGACCAAGCAACGCGAGGTTAAGGAAAAAGCTCGCCGTGCTAATTTGGCTGCCCAGGTACTCTTCGCGTCGCGAGTTTCACCTGAGGTCCCGCTTGCATGCCCGACACAACTCGAGCTCGCTGAAGCGGCTGAAGGATCCCATTCACAGGTTCGAGGGGCTCCCCCCAAAAAGAGTCCGGCCAGCGTTCAATTCAATGATCAGGCCCCGGTTGACCGTCGTGTCGTCCGCTCCTAATCAGCCCAGCGGAACCAAAAGGGGCGATGGCTTCGTTTTTCGGAAGACCAAATCAAACGAATGCTAGAGCACGAGTAAGAAAAGGCGCGGACGGCAATCATCAAAGCGAAGCGCACTAGAGCTTCAGACCAAAAGCGGTCGTGAATCTCGCCGTACCCGTTCTGCCATCACCCGGCAGAACTCTCAACGAAGGTTCGAAAGAAGCACACATCTGGCACACGAAAGCGACGGAACTGCCTCGGGTGATTCTGTACTGAGCATCTGCAATGCCCCAGTAGCCGGATGCGCGACAAGTTGCTTTCTCTCTGCCTACCGGTATGCTTCGTCATGATGATCGACCCAGAACATAACGTAAACCTGCGAGTTTGAGGGGTGGAAAACAACAGCCCGATAGGCTTGGCTAATGGGGACCGAATAGAAGTCTTTTCCCTTAGCGCCTTTGATCGGTTCGTAGTTGATCCCTGGAGCATCGGGGCGCTCTCGGACTGTGAAACATGGCCTCTCCCTCCAACAGACCGCATTGCGAATGGTATAAGACACGTCTGCATTACTGCCTCGTCGTGCTGCCTTCGTAGTGGGTCTTCTTTTGAGTTCCATCCTTCAGAACTTCGTCGTAGTCGATGCTGTACTGCAGGATGCATTCCTGTTTGGCGTCCACCCACGCATTTCCCTTGATCGTGTAGTCCTTCAGTCCGCCGGAAAGGGTCAGCGGCATTTTTTCGAGTTGTCCCTGGCCGTCGGTGTCCACTGCGTACTTCACCGCGTCGAACCCCGCCACGTTTTCCGTTCCAACTTGCTTCACATTGGGTTTGGCGATGAAGAGTCCCCACGGTGTGAAGGCCTGTACCTGACCGCTCGATCCCATGGACCAGCCCGAACCGTCGCTGCGGGTGGAGTGTAGCGATCGCGTGCTATCTACGAAACCGTCGACAACTGGCGGCGCGCCTAATTTTGGGTCTTTTGCCATTTCCCGATCCATGTCTCCCGCCACCCGCTTTTCGTGGACGCTGGATTCGAGAGTGTCGCCCGCGAGATCTCCCTCATAATCTTTGAAGGATCCATCGCTCTGGTTCTTTTTGTAAGAGAAGTGAACTGTCTTGGCGAGAGCCGGTCCAAGTGCGAAGGTCTCGAGGCAATATGTGCCACCAATCGGATACGCGGGTTGCGCAGGCGTATTCGAGGAATCGCGCTTCTCCGATTCAGCTTTCAATGACGCATGCGACCTGCACCCGGCCACTGCCGGTACCGCGAGGGATGAAACAGCTACCAGGCATCGCAGCCAGGAAACATGGTTCGTCGAATTCATCTTCGAAATCCTTTCTCCCGTTTTCGTTTGGCGGGGCGAGCAATCCTACGATCCGGCGCGGAAATCAGCCCGCCTGCTTGCTTGCGATCGCGCCGAGGATCGGTATGCGGAATTCGCGGTCGTTGTATGCCTGGTACATAAGGTAGAGCCAGAGTCCGAACATCGCCAGCGAAATGATCAATCGGATCGGGAACGCCACCACGAATACCCAGCCGCTGATGTTCATCAGGATTCCCACCACGATGCTCCACCCAATGCTGAATGCAACCGCAAACACGAAGTACAAAATCGACTGCATCGCGTGGAAACGCACGAAGCGGTCACGCCGGTACGGCTCAAGCACCATGAACAGGATGCCGGTGATGATGCCCAGCGAATAGGCCAACGCCCCGGCGATGTTCCGCGTCAGTCCAGTGCCAGCCGCGGCGGACATGGCCGGCACAGGCGCCGCATCCGGTGGTGGGGGACTCCAGTTCTGTCCCGAGTTCGGTGCTGCGCCGGCGGACTGTGCTGGAACCGAGTTCCACCCT
>NZ_JBARMD010000673.1:0-8202 GCF_049802275.1 Occallatibacter sp.
GAAGGTGCCCGCACCCCCGACGGCACCACGCAGCCCTTCCTCGCTGGAGCAGCCTTCCTCGCGATCCGCGCGCAGGTGCCGCTTGTGCCAATCGCGCTCAGTGGGGTTTACGACCTGCTCCCGATGCACACCCGCCACTTCTATCCAGGCGAAATCACGCTGACTGTCGGCGAACCGATCTCCACCACCGGCATGACTCTGCGCCAGGTCGAGGAGCTGAACACCCGGCTCCGCGAAACCATTGAAAAAATGCGCACCGAGTCGTCGGGCGATGGTTCGCTGGAAGCTGAGAGCCCCGAACTCGCGTCCTGACCGCTCGGAGACCGTTGTCGGGTAAACTTCCGATTCTTGTTGGCCTGACCTATCCGAGCTCACGGCTTCTTTGCTGACCAAGCCTCTCTCTTTGAGTCCAATGTTAGGGAACCAAAGCGACAACCCCGGTTGCTCACAGCTCCTCAGATCTTTGAAGGAGTACGATGCTCGCCATGAAGCGCTGCTCGTTTTTTGTCCTCTTCCTTGCCTTCAGTCTCCCTCTCTCCAGTCAAAACCCTTCGAGCCAGCCGGTGTCCTCCCCGAGGCTCACGGTACAGGATTCACTTGCATTCACTCCGATCGCGAAGGGCACAACGCCGAACGGATGGTTTGCCAGCCCGAAGGCGACGGTGAACGTCGACGACCAGGTCGTGCACTCCGGCCGCTGGTCGGTCCGCTTCGATCGCAACTCAGCAAGCGAGGGAGGTTTCTCTGTCATAACCCGCAGCATCCCCGTAGATTTCGCTGGCGAGAATGTCGAGCTGCACGGTTATTTTCGCGCCAAAGATGTGGCCGGGTACGCCGGCCTCTGGATGCGCGAAGACGGCGAGGGCCAAATGCTGCAGCTCGAAAACATGGCCAGCCAGCATGTGGACGGCACACGCGAGTGGGCTGAATACACCATCAAGCTGCCGCTCGACGCAAAAGCGCACCAGCTTTTCTTTGGAGTTCTGCTCGCCGGAACTGGAACATTGTGGGCCGACGATCTTCGCCTCATGGTCGATGGCAAACCCATTGCGGAAGCAAAGCCGATGGAACGCCCTCTCACCGTGGTCGATACCGATCATGAATTCGACAAGGGATCGCGGGTTGCCGTCTCTTCCCTCACGCCAAACCAGATCGATAACCTCGTCACGCTCGGACGCGTTTGGGGATTCCTGAAGTATCATCACCCCGCGGTAACCGCTGGCAAACGCCAGTGGGACTACGATCTGCTGCGCATTCTCCCCGCCATCCTCGCCGCGCCTGATCGGACCGATGCGAACGAAGCGATTGTTCAATGGATCGCCGGCCTGGGCGAGGTTCCCGCCTGCGATGCGAGTCAGTGCCCGCCAGCGCCCGCTGCCGATCTGCCCCTCAAGCCCGAGCTCGCATGGATTCACGACAGCTCGACACTCGGCTCCGCGCTAAGCATGCGCCTGCAGCGCATCTACCAGAATCGGCCAGGCGGCAATCAGTTCTACATCAGCCTGGCTCCCAGCGTCGGGAACCCGGTTTTTGAGCATGAGCTTACCTATGGTGGCGTCACATTTCCGGATTCCGGCTTTCAGCTCCTCGCGCTGTTTCGCTGGTGGAACATCATGCAGTACTGGTCGCCCTACCGAATCGATGCCAGCCAGAACTGGCCCGCGGTGCTCAATGAATTCATTCCGAAGCTCATGCTTGCGAAAGATCGCACTGCTTATCAACTCGCGATGCTGGAGTTGGTCGCCAAGGCCAACGACACGCACGCCAATTTGTGGAGTTCTCTGGAAGTGAGGCCGCCCGTCGGCAAATGTGCGCTTCCCGTCGATGTTCGTTTCGTTGAGGGGCAGGCCGTGGTCTCCGGATTTGCCGCAAAGGATGCCGCCACAACCTCCGCATTCCGCATCGGAGACGCAATCCAGTCAATCGACGCCACTCCGTTGTCAAAGCTGATCGAAGGGTGGACCCCGTTCTACGCCGACTCCAACGCTGCCGCTCGCCAGCGCGACATGGCCCGCACTCTCACTAATGGTGAATGCAAATCGGTTGTGGTCGAGGTGCAGCGCGACAGCAAAGCCGTTGAACTCCGTGTGGACCGCCAACCGGCGAAAGGCGCAAACGATCCTAAATGGCACGATCTGCCTGGTGACACTTTTCGCCTGCTATCGCCGGACATCGCTTATCTCAAACTCTCCACCATCAAGGCGTCCGACATTCCGAAAGACATCGAACTAGCCGCTAACACAAAGGGCCTCATCATCGACATCCGAAACTATCCCTCAGAGTTTGTGCCCTACGCCCTCGGTTCGCATCTCGTGAATGAGAAAGCCCCTACCTCTTTTGCGACGTTCACCTTGCCAGATCTGGCCAATCCCGGAGCCTTCCATTTTGGCAACACCGCCACCATCGATTCCGGTACAACCCACTACAGCGGCAAGGTGGTGATCCTTGTTGATGAAACCTCGCTAAGCCAGGCGGAATACACCGCAATGGCACTGCGTTCTGCGCCGGGGGCCGTCGTCGTAGGCAGCACAACAGCCGGCGCCGACGGCAACGTCTCCCAGATTCCGTTGCCCGGAGGCCTCAGCACGATGATCAGCGGCATCGGTGTCTTCTATCCCAACCACCGTCCTACGCAGCGCATCGGCATTGTTCCCGATGTAGAAGCAAAACCAACAATCGCTGGCATCAAGGCAGGCCGCGACGAAGTGCTGGAGACTGCGATCCGCCAGATTCTCGGCCCCGGAACCACGGAAGCCGCAATCGAGAAGCTTGCCAAGCCCGACACCGCCCCTCAGCCTCTGGCGACGAAGTGAGACTTCGTAGCCACCTGGAGAAAGAGCGCGGCTTTCACCGCGCTCCAGCCCACCTTCAATAATCGAATCTCAAGGTTCTTGCAGCTTAGTGCGCGACCCCGCCGCAAACCTCGGCACCGAGATTGGCAGCGTTGTTCATGCAATTGCTGCGCGCCAGAATGCTCGCAGCTGTAACCGCGAGAATATTGTGGCCGTGCGTCGTGGGGTGTAGATCATCCCAAAAGAGAAAAGTGTCTGGATCGACGGCCATACCCTGCGAGCTGCCGGTGACGTTGACCAGTGAGTAGGTCGCCGGTGCGGCCACGATCCTGTTGAACAGGCTAAAAACATCGAGCTGCGCGATATGCAGATGCCTGGCTCTATTGAAATCCAGAATCAGTGAAACGCCGCTGCCCAGCACCGCGTTATAGAGAATGCTGGCCTCGGTTGCCGGAATCGATGTTGCGGGCGATCCGTTGAGCCGCGGAACTAATCCCAGCGGAGGCAGGTTCGGCACGATGAACTGCGTCGCTCCCGCGTCGATGAGCCGTTGAATATTGAGGGTCTGGTTGATGCCGGCATCAATGATCTGGCCTTCAGAGGTGGCATTAATCAGGTCGTTGGCGCCTCCCCAGACAACAAAAAGCGTCTTCGGAGTGATCTTGGGGCGGGTAGCCAGATAGTCCGTGATTTGCCGGCCGATATTCTCCACATTGACTGAAAGCGAATTGGAAGGTCCGAAGGTGAATGCGGTGGTGCCTGAACCAGTAGTGGCGAATCCGTAGGCGTAGTCGGTCCCACCGTCGAGCGAGTTCTTCACCTCAGGCTTCGATGGCATCGATTCAGCCAGTTGTTCGATCCACACACCCGAGTAAAGCTCGGCAGGCGGCAACGTGTCGAAGCCATCCGTGAATCGCCCGTCGGTATAATCGGCGACCGGTCCCGGAACTCGGATGCCATATTTGGAGTAGGTCAGGTGCGCCACGTTCCCGGTGTCGGAGAGCGAGTCGCCAAAGACAACGATCTTTGTGAATTCTGGGGTTGACGGTCCGGCCTGGCCCGAAGCCCCGACGGTGGCGAAAATCAGCAGCAGCGCGGAGAGAAGACCAAGGCCGATCCGAGGCGCCTGCTTGGAGAGTCTGGTCGACCTGGCTGCCGTCACGGGCTCGAACTCAAGGGTTCCGAAAGCGATTAGCTTGCGGGATTGCATGATTCGCATGGTTGAATCTCCGTGAGTGAAATCCGGCAACACAGCCCGTCAACTGGCTCCGGTTGGGCGACAGGGCGGCAATCGTAAAAGCCTTCCTGTTTCCCGCCGAATCGAATGAATGAATTGGGCAATATCGGGGATGTGCTGCGCGTTAGGTCCTGAAGTGTACTCCCGGCAATCGCACAGCGTCTACATCGTTGTTCGGAACAATAGTCGTCGCCGGAACCGATGCAGCAGATCGGGAGTTTATAGCATTTTCTTGATCCTTCTTCCGCGCTAGACTGCCAACAGTCCATTCTCGCCCCAACATCCGTAGCCAATTGATCTCTAACAGCAAGGAGCCTTTTGAGTGAGAAACCTGCTCTCGTTCCGGTCCTGCCTCGCCGTGTGTATCCTTTCGCTTGTATCGACCGCAGCAATCCCTGCCCAAACTGCTCCTTCAACGCCGACACCCGAAAAGGCCGCTCAAGCCCGTGCCGAAGCGATCCGCGTCGCCGACGCCTGGCTCGATAGCATTCAGGCCTACCAGCACATTCCTGCCATCTCTGCCGGAGTGGTTGTGGGCGACGATCTGGCCTGGTCCAAGGGATATGGCACCCTCGACGCGGATCACAAGATTTCCGCCGCGCCGGACACCATCTATTCCATCTGCTCCATCTCAAAGCTCTTCACTTCCGTGTCGCTCATGCAGCAGTGGGAACAAGGCAAAGTCCGCCTCGACGAACCGATCACTACCTATCTGCCGTGGGCAAAATTCAAGACGACCGAGGAAGACAGCGTGCCGATCACTCTGCGCGGGTTACTATCGCACTCCGCCGGCCTTCCGCGCGAGTCCGATTTTCCCTACTGGTCCGGCCCCGATTTCCCGTTCCCGACGCAGGAACAAGTCCGCGACGAGATCGCCAAACAGTTCACGCTCTTCCCCGCGGAGCGCTACTTCCAGTACAGCAACCTGGGCCTCACGCTCGTGGGTGAAACCGTTGAAGCCGTGTCCGGCCAGCCGTATGTCGAATACGCCAAGGCCCATGTGCTCGACCCGATAGGCCTCCACGATACACGCACCTATATGCCGATGGATCTCTACGGCAAGCGCCTCGCGGTGGGCTACGGAGCACTCAAACGCGATGGCGCCCGCGACCTGCTCAAACCCTTTAATGCGCGCGGCATTACCCCAGCAGCCGGTTACACCTCCACTGTGCAGGACCTCGCCAAGTTCGCTTCGTGGCAGTTCCGTCTGCTCCGCACCGGCAAAGAAGATGTCCTTAAAGCCTCGACCCTGCGCGAAATGCAACGAGTTCAGTTCATGGATCCGGCCTGGAAAGTGAGCTATGGTCTCGGTTTCGCGATCCAGCACAAGGAAAATCACACTTATGTCGGCCACGGCGGCGACTGCCCCGGCTATCAAACAATCCTGATGCTGAGGCCTGAAGACGAACTCGGCGTGATCCTGATGGACAACTCGTCGGAACGCCCGGGCCCTTGGGGCATGGTCGTGTTCGCAATTCTCGACAAGCGCAAGAGTTATGAGTTCAAAGCGCCCGCTCCCGCTTCCGGGATCGACTTGGAAGCCTATGCGGGCCACTACTCAGGCCAGCCGTGGGAATCGGAAGTCGTCATGTTCCCATGGGCAGGAGGGCTCGTCACTTTCTCCCTGCCCAGCGATGACCCTGTTGCCGATATGCAATTCTACAAACCCAAAGGTGGAGATGTGTTTCTCCGCGTGCGCGACGATGGTAGCGAAGCCGAAGAACTCACATTCATGCGCGATGCCTCCGGCAAGGTCACCGGCTTCACGCACTTCAGCAATCCAAAAATGCGCATGGCTCAGAATTGAAGAACATTCTCAAGCACGGCCCCCGCATTCATCGAGGGCGGCATCTAACGATGCATGAGGCTTACCGCACTTTTGCCCGTCGCTCTTATCGCGCTCACTAGCTGCACTCCGCATGAACGCAGCCCCGACGAAATTCGCGAACAGACTGCTCGCGCTACCTCTACCGCAGCGCGCGATGCCAAAGCAGTCGCACAGGGAGTGGTGCAGGGTATCAAGCAGCAGCGCACTATCAACATCAATAGGGCATCTGCTGATGACCTCAAGAGTCTTCCTGGCATCGATGATGACGCAGCCGGCCGTATCATCGACCACCGGCCGTATTCCGACTCTGAAGATCTAGTGAAGCGCCACGTCATATCACGCGCCGAGTACAACCGCATCGCCGGGAAAATCGAAGCGCGTTAGGTGGACGATTGCTGAGGTCACTTTGAACAGGTAGCTCGCCGAGCTACACTCGTTTCTGAAATGAAACGTATACTCGTCTCTGTCGCGCTGATGCTCGCCTCCGCTATTGCCGCCTCATCACAAGCACCCCACACCTTCACCGTCGGCAACGGCCAGTTTCTGCTCGATGGCCATTCCTACCAGATTCTGTCGGGTGAGATGCACTATCCGCGCGTGCCCCGCGCCTACTGGCGCGATCGTTTTCGCAAGGCACGCGCCATGGGCCTCAACACCATCACCACATACGTCTTCTGGAACATTCACGAACCGCGCCCAGGGGTCTACGACTTTTCCGGCCAGAACGATGTCGCCGAATACATTCGCGAAGCTCAGCGGGAGGGGCTCAACGTCATCCTCCGTCCCGGCCCCTACGTCTGCGCCGAATGGGAACTAGGCGGCTATCCGAGCTGGCTCCTGAAAGATCGCTCGCTCGTACTCCGTTCCTCCGATCCTAAATACATAGCCGCGATGAACGAATGGTTCACGCGTCTCGCTCGCGAAGTCTCGCCGCTCTTGATCCAGAATGGCGGCCCCATCATTGCTATTCAGATCGAAAACGAATACGGCTCCTTCGGCCACGACCACGACTATATGCGAGCCGTGGAATCCGCACTTCTGAAATCCGGCCTCGCCGCACCCGACACCCTGCTCTACACGGCAGATGGAGCCGACCAGGTCCCGAACGGTTCACTTCCAAATCGACCCGCGGTCATCAACTTTGGCACAGGCGACGCGAAGAACAGCTTCGCCACCCTCAAAAACCTTCGTCCTGAAGGCCCCTTCATGTCTGGTGAGTACTGGGCTGGCTGGTTCGACCACTGGGGCGAGCACCATCACACCACCGACGTCGCCCGCAATGCCGCGGAATATGAATGGATGCTCCGCCAGGGCTACTCCGTCAGCATGTACATGTTCCATGGCGGCACCAGCTTTGGCTGGATGAATGGCGCCAACAGCAACGGCAAAAACTACGAGCCCGACACCACCAGCTACGACTACGATGCGCCCCTCAACGAGAGCGGTCAGCCCACTCCCAAGTTCACGGCCTTCCGCGACGCTATCGCCCGCGTCACGGGCAAAACTCCGCCCGACATCCCGTCTTCAAGCCCAGCGGGCACCTACCCGATCGATCCCCACGCCGAGTCCGCCTCGCTTTGGAGCAACCTGCCCAAGCCTGTCGAGTCCGACAAACTGCTCACCATGGAAGACCTCGACCAGTCCTACGGCTACATCCTCTATCGCACACAACTCGCAGCCGGCCCTGGCGGCGAAATCGTCATCGACGGTCTTCACGATTACGCGCAGATCTATATCAATCGCAAACTCATCGGCACCCTCGATCGCCGCCGCGATCAGACGCACCTGACCATGCCTGCCGTCTCCGCCCCCGCGACCCTCGACATCCTCGTTGAGAATTCCGGCCGGGTGAACTTCACTAAAGTCATCCGCACCGAGCAGAAGGGGATTCTGGGCTCCATGACTCTCGGGGGCTACCAGCCGCAGCAATGGCAAATCTATTCGCTTCCCATGACAAACCTGGCGGCGCTGCACTTCACGGCGGATCCTTGCGAAGGACCGTGTTTCTACCGTTTCACCATGAAAACACCTGGCGGCCAGCCGCTCGCCGACACTTTCCTCAACACTCACGCGCTCTCAAAGGGCACTGCGTTCCTGAATGCCCAACCGCTCGGGCGCTTTTGGTCCGTTGGTCCGGAATTCACGCTGTACACGCCCGGTCCCTGGCTGCATCTCGGCGTTAATGAGATCGTCGTTTTCGATCTTCAGGGTAAAGCGTCGGAAGCGCTCACCACCGTCGATCACGCCGACTACGGCCCCTCTCCATCGCACTAAGACGTCAGCTAGGCGCGACTTCCAAGTCAGAGATCAAAGCCGGGATTCCCTCGCTCCGTGTAGCGCAGGCT
>NZ_JBARMD010000674.1:0-2213 GCF_049802275.1 Occallatibacter sp.
GTGAAGGCGAAGGGGACACCATCATTCGCAAGCGGGAACGGTTCAGCCATGAACTGACCCTTGCCTACGAGAATGGCCAGATCATCGAACTGAAAGAGACCAAGGAGGAGATTCCTAGCAAATCCTCCGACGAATAGACGCCAGCGGCGGAGAGATACTCCTTGAATGGCTGGGGCGAAGTTAGTGGTATTGTAGTTGTGTACACATCAGTACACATTTGAAGACTGGGACATGGAAGCGTTGAAGGTTGGGATTCGCGAATTTCGAGAGAAGCTGGCTAGCTATCTCCTGGAGAGCGACGTGCCTGTGGCGATCACTCGTCACGGCGATACCGTTGGCTACTACATTCCTGCCCGACATAAACGGGCAGAGACGGAGCGGGCAGCTCTCAAAGAAGCCGCCTCGCGCTTGCAGCAAGTGCTTGCTAGTGAAGGGATTTCCGAGGACGAGATTCTTGCAGACTTCAAGGCCTGGCGCGCGGGTAAGAAGAAATGACCGCGCGCGAGACAAAATTCAGGGCAAACCCGATGGTCAAAGATAACCATGGCTTGCGATAATGGCATAAGGAACACGTCATGACGGTAACGCTTGAACTGAAACCGGAGATTGAAGCTGGCCTGGTCGCACAGGCCCATGCGCGTGGTCTGTCACTGGAGGCCTATCTTGAGCAGGTCCTTCAGAGCGCAGTGGCTCCGAACCGGCCAGAAGAAAGAAAGAGCCTTGCGCAGTTGTTCGCGGACTCGCCTTTCAAAGGTCTTAATTTGAACTTCGAACGGGACACCGATACCGGCCGTCCGGTCAAGCTATGACCGGCTCTTGCTGGGTACCAACGTTCCCTCTGAACTGACACGCCCCAAACCAGAGCCTGAAGTGATTCAATGGTTGGACGATGCCGACGATCTGCGTCTCTTTCTCAGCGTCGTTTCGCTGGGAGAGATTTTCAAAGGCATCAAGTTCTTCCGGAGGGCAAGCGCCGCCAGCAACTGCAGCAATGGGTCGACGAGACTCTGCGCCCCTGGTTCGATGGCCGCATTCTACCTGTATCTGAGTCCGTTGCTGAGCGCTGGGGGGTTCTGGCGGGAGAATGTCAGCTGACGGGAAGGCCGCTCAATGTAGCCGATGGTTTGATCGCCGCTACGGCTCTGGAACATGGCCTGACCGTGGTTACCCGCAATGTGAAGGACTTTTCCAATCTGGGCGTTTCGGTTTTAGATCTGTGGCGCGGCAAATAATCCATTAGATATCTACTCGCGACTGTTGTCGCGAGGATGTTCCCCCTTGTACCGGTGATGCCAGCGCTGAGTGCTTCCTGGATTTCCCATCCGTTCGACACACAGGTCAGAGCAACCACTGGTCCCGATGTCGATAGCTTGGTGCGTCCTTATGGGCTTGTCTACGAAGCTGGGTCGCCACGCTCCAAAATGATCTATCGGAATCCGAGGTCGTTCATCCATGCGACACATCGGTAGGAGTGCGGGTCATGAAAAATGCCCACGAGCGTTTCGGCAAACTCGTTTATCGCCGCCGTTCAGAAAAGACGGCCACCAACCTTCGCGTCTTCCTGGATGCCTTTGTGGGAGAGGACCGAGGCAAAGCTCACTTGGTCTCAGTAGTTGGCGGCGACGTGGAGATCGGCGCCATTGCGGCAGCGTTTGCCAACGGCGACTCATTTACCGTGGTAGATCCTTACGGTGCTGAAAGTATCGTCTCGCTTGGCGAGAAGCCGCTGTGCTTCCGAGGCTCCATCGTGGTTCCCGGCCGGAAGCGGCCACTGAGGCATCTTGTAAGTTGCTCGCAGGAATTGGCGGATGCAACTTCGGATGGGAAGCTGCTCCTGATCAGCGACGACCATTTGTTCATTTGGTCTTCACTTGTGCGTCACTACGGCTTGCCGGCCACGCCGGAATGGGGGCCGTGGATGATATCGCAATTGCAGCAACAGAAGCGTATTCAGCTTCTTCCCGCGTTTGGATACGCAGGAGTCGCCGTCAAGGCCAAACGAAAAGAGTTATTGGCGCTGCTTCGGAAGGGGCTGCGCAGCAATCGGCTCGCGTTTCCCGCCCGAAACGGGGCCGTCGAATGGCCCGAAATCCAGCTCATCAAGAAGACTGCCTGATTACTGCGTGAACGAGTGTCTGCGTCGATTGCCGCGGGCCGATCATTCGCGGAAGCCTACACACACACATTCTGAACAGTTCTGGGAGGACCTGCCT
>NZ_JBARMD010000675.1:0-6104 GCF_049802275.1 Occallatibacter sp.
TTCTGGCGTATGTTCCGCGGTTGCCCTCACCGAATGGGGCGCAGGGGGGCCTTTCGGCGCGGGGAGTGCGCGCGGCGGGTGGAAGCAGCCGTCGTCTGCGCATCTTTGCTGTCACGCAAATCACGGCGTCGTTTCTGCTGCTGGCCGGTGCCTGCGTGCTGATGAAGACTCTGTTCGTGCTGGAAGAGACGCGGCCGCCCTTTGATTCCGCGAATGTGCTGGCTGTCAATCTTCCGGTGCTGTCGTACGGCAAGACGCCGGAGCAGGTAAGCGAGTTCTATCGCGAAGTGCTTCGCCGTGTCGGAGCACTACCTGGGGTGGAGCATGTGTCTTCGGGCTTCAGTGCGCCGTGGCGAGACGATCAGGGCCTGAACATTGCCTTTACATTTGCTGCGCAGGGTGCAAGGCGCAACGACGGGCAGGATTATCGCGCGAAGTTCCGCAGCGTCTCACCGGGATTCTTTGACACCTTTGGCTTGCCGATTGCGGGCCGCGACTTCAACGATGGAGACAAGGAAGGCTCGGAGCGCGTGGTGATCATCAGCCAGAGCCTGGCCAATCTGCTCTATCCCGGACAGAACCCGCTGAACCGTAAGCTGTGGTGGACTGACGGCGTGATGAAATTCATCGGCATCAGCACCGAACCGCGGCGCATCATCGCCGTGGTGCCAGATTTTGACGACGAGAACATCGTTCCGTCTCCGGCGATGACGGTGTACCAGCCTGTACAGCAGGAAGGATGGAATGGCCGGCTCTTTGTGCGCGCGCATTCTGATCCTTACGCACTTGTACCGGCCATCAGCCGCACCATTCATGAGATGTCGACGGACCAGCCGGTGGAGAAGGCAAGCACGCTGGGCGATGTTCGCGCAGAAGTGCTGACTCCCGATAAGCTCAATGCCATCGTGTTTGGTGGATTCGCGGCGGTGGCGCTGCTGATTTCAGTTGTGGGTGTGGCCGGTGTGCTGGCCTTCTCGGTCAGCAGCCGCACGCGCGAATTCGGCATTCGCATGGCACTGGGCGCACAGCGGCACAACATTCTTGCCAATGTCCTAGTGGAAGGACTGGTGATGGCTATGATCGGGGTGAGCGCGGGCGTGGTGCTTGGGTTCGGGCTCGCGATCATTGCAGGGAAGTACGTCACGGAACTCCATCAGCCGGGCGCGCTGGCATTCGTGGCATCGGCTTTTACGATATTGGCTGCGGCGGTGATTGCTGCTGCGGTACCAGCGGCGCGCGCTGCCAATGTGAACGCGGTCGAGGCGCTGCGAGCAGAATAGAAGGATGTCCCCCGATCACAAACTGCAAGCAGCGGGAAACCGGGATGGTTGTCCCGCTGATTGCTTATCAACGGCCAGGAACGGGATTTGGCGATCCGGTCTTACACTTCAAGCCCGGTGCGTGTACGGCTGATGCGAAATGCGGCCGATTCAGGCTGCCTTTGCGAATACGGTCTTGCCTAGCGGGAATTCCGGGTTGCTTCAAACAGGAACCAACTGCGGCGCTGGGCCTGGTCAATCCAGTTCTCAAGCAGACTCGCTGTGGCTACGTCTTCGGCATCATCGCAGAGCGAGTGTGCTTCGCGCATGCTGAGGACCAGGGCTTTCTCGTCCTCATGCAGTTCGCCGAGCATGTCCTCGGGAGTCACGTAGTCGGCGTCGTTGTCGGCAATCCGTTGCAGCCGGGCAATGTGGCCGATGGAACGAATAGTGGTGCCGCCGATCTTGCGGACACGTTCCGCGATGTCGTCGGTCATGGCAAACAACTGGTCTCCGTGTTCATCGAGCAGCAGATGATAATCGCGGAAGTGCGGACCGCTCATATGCCAATGGAAGTTCTTGGTCTTGAGATAGAGGCTGAACACATCTGCGAGCAGAGCGTTCAGGGCGCCGGAGATTTCCTTAACGGCTTTCGGTTCAATATCGGAAGGGTTAGCCAAGGGAGCCTTCTGGCGCTCCACAAGCTCAGTTCTTGATGGCATTGAGATTCTCCTTCTGGCTTTCAGATGAGGAAGGCCTGGCGGAGGTTTCAGAAGTAAAAGCTGCAGTTTTCAACATTCCCACATCCTAATGAAGCTAGGATGGACCCGAACCGGAATTGCTCAGGGTGTCGTCCGCGGTTCTGGGGGAGGTTTCGATGACGCAGCAATTTGACGCATTGATTGTTGGCGGCGGGCAAGCGGGGCCGTCCCTTGCTGTTCGTCTCGCAAAAGCCGGACGGAAGGTGGCGCTGGTGGAGCGGCATCTGCTTGGCGGAACTTGTGTGAACACGGGATGTACCCCTACCAAGGCCCTGGTCGCCAGTGCTCATGCAGCCCATATTGCCAGGCGCGGTGCGGATTTCGGGGTCAAAACAGGGCCTGTGACAGTGGATATGCACGCCGTGAAAGCTCGCATGGATGCGATTGTTACAAAGTCGCGAACCGGTTTGGAGAAGTGGTTGCAAAGCACGCCAAACTGCACCGTGGTCCGAGGGCAAGCCCAATTTACCGGACCGCACGCGATGCAAGTAGGAGATGAGGTTTTGAAGGCCGAGCAGATATTTCTCAATGTTGGTGCACGTCCGGCGATTCCGGCGATGCCGGGCTTAGACTCCGTTCCGTTCCTGACGAGCACGGGCATTCTAGCGCTGGAGGAACTGCCGCAGCACCTGGTTGTGGTCGGTGGAGGGTATGTCGGGTTGGAGTTTGCTCAAATCTTTCGGCGCTATGGCAGCGAGGTCACAGTGATCGAAAAGCAGTCGAGGCTTGCGAGCCACGAAGACGAGGATACCTCGGCGGCAATCCGCGAAATATTCACAGGCGAGGGAATCAACCTTCAAGTCAATGCCAATTGCATTCACCTCGAGCAGCGTGACGACGGCGTGTCGGTTGGCGTTGAGTGCAATGAGGGCGCTCCCCACGTTGAGGGGTCGCATGTGCTGTTGGCGGTGGGTCGCGTGCCGAATACTGCGGATTTGAATCTTGCCGCCGCGGGGGTGGAGGCGAACGATAAGGGGTTCATTCGAGTGAATGACGAGTTGCAAACCACCACGCCCGGCGTGTACGCGCTTGGGGATTGCAATGGGCACGGCGCCTTTACGCACACCTCCTACAACGACTACGAGATTGTTGCGGATAACTTGCTGAACGGAGCCGCGCGTAAGGTGAGCGATCGGATTTCGACATACGCGATCTACATTGATCCGCCGGTGGCGCGAGCCGGTATGTCAGAAGCCGAGGTCCGCAAGAGTGGAAAGCCCGCGCTCATGGGGGTGCGCCCCATGACGCGTGTAAGCCGGGCAATCGAGAAGAGCGAGACCGACGGCTTTATGAAGGTGCTGGTTGACGCCGAAACCAAGCGGATTCTCGGAGCGACGGTCTTCGGTGTCGGCGGGGATGAAGCGATCCACTGCATCTTGACCGCGATGTACGCGCGTCAGCCTGCATCGCTGCTCACGCACTCGGTGCATATTCATCCGACGGTGGCGGAACTGATACCGACCGTGTTCGGGGAATTGAAGCCATTGACCTAGTGGGGCGGATGGCCTCACATAACAATGCCGATGCCTTTATCGCCAGGAAGAACATCGGCTAAGTTGCCTGACTATAGGTATTTGCGGCATCCAGGGGAGTTGTAGAGTTTCGTCAAGAGAAAGATTAGGGTTCCTTAACTGTCACAAAAGTAACCATTAAATAACACGTTAGTGACCAAAATCACATTACCATTTTGTCGTTTTGGCCGATTCTGCCACTAGGCCGACGCTGAGCAAAGGGCGCTCTGGTGGTTCTGTAAGGCTGCCATCCCAGAAGCAAAGTGCGGCACTGCTCGTGCTGAGGTGGCGCCATTGTTCTGCTTACTTAAAGCTTTTAATAACAATAATATATCTATTCCTTCACTTGTTGGTTTTTCAAAACGTCCGCGCAGAATCACGCATTTTGCTTTCGTTGGTGCACTTGCCATTTGTGTGGGTCTATGCGGGTGCGGGGGCGCGGTTACCCACTATGTTCAAGCCGGCGATCTGATGCTTTCCGCCACGAGTATTTCGTTTGGGGATGTCCCCGTAGGCCAGACTGTCAGTAGCGCGATCTCGCTCGTAAATCAAGGCGCAGCAGATATAGAAGTTTCGCAGCTCGAAGTATCCGGCGGGCCCTTTACGGTTGACAGCCAAATTGCACTGCCCGTCCGCGTTCCGAGCGGCGGCACAGTGAGCGTGAATCTTAAGTTCGATCCCTCTTCAACGGGATCCTCAGACGGCCAATTGACGGTGGCGACTAATTCGACTGCGCCCACTGCGATGGTGCGCCTGCATGGGAACGGCACTAGCGCACTGGCCTCTCTTTCGTGCAGCAGCGCTTCAATGACAGGCGCGGGAACCGATGCCTGCACCGTGACCTTAAGGTCGGCTGCTCCCAGTGGAGGCCAGGTCGTAAACCTGGTGAGCAACAATGCCGCGGTTAGCGTCCCATCCACTGTGACGGTTCCCGCCAAAATGACTACGGCAGGATTTACTGCCACTGTCCAGCCGGTGAGTTCCGCTCAGACAGCAGGCCTGGCCGCATCCGTCGCAAAAAACAGCGTGACTTTTTCGATTGCTTTGAATGCTGTTCAATCCACTCTGAGTGTCAGCAACGCGACCCTGAATTTTGGTGCTGTCGCGGTTGGAACAGCGGTGACGCAATCTCTGACATTGGCTTCCACCGGGAATGCGGCCGTCACGGTTAACTCAGGCAGCGCATCGGGAGCGGGCTTCACTCTGATCGGCGCCAGCTTCCCCATGACTCTGAACCCCGGGCAGAGCGCCTCTCTTGCAGTGCAATTCAATCCAACTGCGGCGGCCACTTCGTCTGGCCAGGTAGTCATTTCCAGCAATTCATCCACGGGAAGCACAACGATGGTTGGACTGAGTGGAACCGGAAGCTCGGTTCTCTCCGCTCTTTCGTGCGGCACAGCGAGCTATGCCGGAGCAGGGTCAGATGCGTGCACAGTGAGTCTCAATGCCGCTGCACCCGCGGGTGGATTGTCGATCAGCCTTTCGAGCAACCAGGCAGCCGTAACTGTGCCTTCTTCAGTGACAGTGCCGGCTGGATCAACAAGCGCAGGCTTCACGGCCGCGGTTTCGTCTGTCTCCACATCTGAAGCTGTGGCGTTGACGGCGACACTTGGGAATGCCGCGCAGGCTTTTCACATTCAACTCAACGCTTCGACTCCAACCCTGAGCGTCAGCACGGCCGCCGTAGCATTCGGTAATGTGATTGTCGGTCAGACGGGCACTCAGTCCGTGACGCTGTCTTCGATGGGAACCGCGCCAGTCACAATCTCTTCCATCTCGGTTGCGGGATCGCTCTTCAACGCCACCGGAGTAACCACTCCCTTCACGCTGAATCCTGGACAGACCGCTAGATTGACTGCGACTTTCAGTCCTCAAATAGCAGAACCCTACAACTACACGGGCGTGATCACCATCGCCAGCAACTCTTCCACCAATCCCAGCGCGGTTATTAACATGAACGGAGCCGGGATCGCAGCCTCGACGCTTAGCGCGATTTCCTGCGGCACGGCGAGCTACACGGGCGCAGGAACAGACGCCTGCACGCTTAGCCTGACCGGCCCAGCTCCAAGCGGAGGATTGGCAATTGCGCTGTCGAGCAACAATTCGTCCGTCACGGTTCCGGCATCTGTTCCCGTGCCGGGCGGCGCAACCAGCGCTGGTTTCTCAGCGACCGTTTCTTCAGTGACTTCAGCTCAGTCAGTGGCTCTTACCGCGAGCTCCGGTACGGCGACACAGAGCTTCGCAATTCAGCTCAACGCATCGACATCGACTCTAAGTGTCAGCACGACAACCATCCCATTCGGTAATGTGATTGTGGGGCAGACAGGCACTCAATCCGTGACCCTGTCTTCGACGGGGACGGCGCCAGTCACGATCTCGTCGATTTCAGTTGTTGGATCGTTGTTCAACGCTACTGGAGTAACCGCTCCATTCACGCTGAACCCTGGACAGACTGCTAAATTGACAGCGACGTTCAGTCCTCAGATACCAGAACCGTACAACTACACTGGGGTGGTTACGATTGCCAGCAACTCTTCCACCAATCCCAGCGCGGTCATCAACATGAACGGAGC
>NZ_JBARMD010000676.1:0-3755 GCF_049802275.1 Occallatibacter sp.
CTGTCAGGATGCCGCGACGCATAGCGCATGGCCTCCGCTGTTGTTGCCGAAACACCGTCACCTGCATCGCTCCAGAAGCTGTCAGCCTTCACGATCCGTGAGTCGCGATACCATGGCGGCCGGAAGCGCAGAATATTGGCGAAGCCCCGTGCCGGCGTCAGAAAGCTATACACAGTCAGCAAAAGTGGATTGCGATTCTTGTCCTCGAGCTTCGTCACCACATGCTTGTCGAGATAGTCCTCGGCAATGGTCCACCCAAAGCCGCCCACCGGCGTCGTCACCAGCTCAACCCAGCCCGTCTCGTTGGTCGTCACTCCCATATCGGTGAAATAGTGATCGCCATTGTGACCGATGCTGGCTTCACCCAGCGGACCCAGTTTCCACGCAAAGCTATAGAACGTTGACCACGCGAGAGCCCTGAGCCGGCTGTTCCAATACGCGCGGTCATTCTGAAAACCGAGAGTCATCCCTTTCGGGTCATTCTGGATCCAGATGCTGTTGGTGATCGCGCCCATGAACGGGTGGCCCACGTAATCATCCAGCATCGGATTGTCATCGGACCAGTGATCCCACCGCCACTCCGCGGCCGAGTCAATATAGCGATCCCACCATTTGCCGTTCGTTGTCTCCCACCGATACCAGTAGCCGGTGTAGAGATTCCCCGCATCATCAAATGCATTGAACAATATGGATTCGATTATCATCGGGCCCCAGTGCACCCGGCATTCACGGGAGCGTGTCTCATCCGTCGGGCAGTCCTTCAGCGGAACGTAGCCTCCACCGCGCAAAGCCGGTTTCACGACCGAATCAAAGCTTTCATCCGTCGAGGCGCTCCAATCGTCAGGGTCAAATGCCGGCAGGTCGGCGATCCTCATTGCCGGTAATACACGCGGAGGAATCGAATCAGTCGCGAGCGAATTCTGCAGACCGCCGTCGAATTGAAACCGGACCGGCATCGGTGCATCGGGTATCTCTGGCGTTGCGGATTCACTGCCGGCTCCTGCGCCCGCCACCACTGTCACCGGCTCATTGGGTTGCGCAATCGCAGCGGTGCCTCCTGCCAGCAGCGTCATCGCCAGCACCGCTACACCTTCCAGCCGCTTCAGGCGACTCAACTCGTCGATTCCAAATCCTGCTCTCTTCGTTCGCTCATGTTGTATGGCCGCTTGCTCTGCATCGAACCACAACCATTCAAGACCGGGGAACTTCAAGCGGGCATGCCTCCTCGATTCGAATCGTTCGTCTTGGTCATTGATAGATTTTGAGTACGGGGCCGAAGGAGATGTCGGTGACGGGGACCACCGATTCGCGTCGAAAACAGGGCGAACGCGCCCGAGACCGATGCATCCATTCAGTTTGGATGCAGAATCAGGGCCAATCTTCTGCCTGAGGGTCTGGGCTCTGTAATAAGACGGAAGACCAGCGAATGCCCAGTCTCCGGCCCACTTCGCTTTTTTATCGCATGCGGGGATTCACAAGCCGGTAGGTAAGGTCGGTGAGCAGGTTGACCAGAACGTAGGTCAGCCCAATCGACAACAGGCAGCCCTGCACCAGGGCATAATCCCGGTTGGAGATGGCCGTGACCACCAGCCTGCCAAGTCCCGGCCAGCTGAAGATGGTCTCTGTCACAATGGCGCCGGCTAAAAGCGCCCCAAATTGAAGTCCGACCACGGTAATGATCGGGACCAGCGCATTGGGCAGCGCATGTCGCCACACCACGGCCGTCTCGCTCAACCCCTTGGCACGCGCGGTGCGGATGTAGTCCTGCCCAAGTTCCTCCAGCATTGCCGTGCGCACCATGCGCGTGAGGATCGCCGCCAGCGATGCACCCATGGCAATCGATGGCAATACGAGGTAGATCGGATCGATGCCCCCCGTTCCTCCTCCCGGGCTGGCACCCGAAACCGGAAACCACCCCAGCGCAATTGAAAAGACCAGGATCAGCAGCGGCCCGAGTACGAGCCCCGGCACCGACAAACCGAAGAGACTCACCACCGAGAGCCCCTGGTCCACAATGCGTCCGCGACGAACCGCCGCAATAATACCCGCAGGCAAAGCCAATGCAAGCGCAATCGCCAGTGACGTAAGAGTGAGAGCCAGAGTGTAGGGATAGCGCACCGAGATCAGGTGCGCCACGCTGTCATGTAGCCGAATCGAAGTACCCAGATCGCCGTGAAGAACGCCGTTCCAATAATGAACGTATTGTCGGGGCAGCGATTGATCCAGCCCATACAGATGCCGAAGCCCCTCGATATCGGCCGGCGTTGCCCCCTCGCCCAGCATCATCTGAATCGGATCACCGGGAACAAGATGAATGAGCAGAAACACCAGAGACACCACCAGCCAGACAACCGGCAGCGTCAAGGCGAGGCGAACGAAGAACTGCTTCATGGGCTGGCTTTAACGATAAACGACCCGCGCGACCAGGACGACTCCCCTGCGCTCAGGCGGATTCAGATTGACAACTGCAGCCATCTGAAAAAGGGGAAGGATCACCGGCGCAGAATCGTCCTCGCCAGGAATCGCCCGTCTTTAGTGGAATTCCCGTTGAAACGGTCAGAACTGCCGGCTATATTTCCTCACGTCGCGAATTCCCGCGCCAATTCCCAGCACGTGATCGATGCGCCGCTGAAACGGATCTTCTACCACCATGCCTTCCGGAACGCTGCGTGGTTCCGCAACCGGACCTTCGCCAGCCGATTCCATCTTGCGCTGGGTCGAGTCCTCTGCCGAACCCTGATCCGCCGCTGGTTCTTCTTCACCGATCAGCGGTCTGAGAACCGTGACCAGCTTTTCGATCTGCACCTTGCGGATGCAGAGCCTTTCAAACTCCGCGCTGATCTCAGTCAGTTGTGATTTCGCAGATTCAAACGCAACACGATACTTTTCCAAATGACCTTGCAATTTTCATGCCCTCTCAGGCGCGTAGTCTAGCACGCACCAGAGGACACAAAGTAAAAGTCATTAGTAAGAGTTACCGCGCGAGCCGCGCGGCATCGGGAGTCAAGAATCGCCGCTCTGGGTTGGCAATTTTTTGCAGGAAGATTCGGGCACTGCATGAAACGGAGATCGAGATGCGAAGTGAAAGTCCGGTCGTGAACGGTGCTCTGCCTTACTTGGCCGCGCACCGTTTCATCGCCTGGCTCGGTCCTCGCTGGAGGTTATAGCTGCCGGCTGAATTTCCGTCCTACGCCGTGGCCGAGAGCGCTGTCGAGACGACGCGCAAACGGATCGGACGATGCTCCGTTCCCATTCGTTGCCTGGTACTGATAAGTCGGAACTTCCTCTGACGACTGAAGTGCCTCGTTGGCCGCATCCGAAGCGCTCTGCACCGCAGCTGCGGCAGCTGCAGCTTCATCGGCTCCGAGCAGCGGTTTGAGAGCCAGGACAACTTTCTCTATGCGATCTTTGCGCGACCGGAGTTCCTCGAACGACACCAGAATGTCGTTCAATTCCGAGTTCGCCGAGTCAAATGCTACACGATAAACGTCTCCGCCGTTGGTCTTCATGTTTCGATCTCCAGAGCCGAATTTAGCATGATTCCACCCGCTCGGAATATATTCCTTCTGCAACTATCATGTTAGTCCCATCCCACACATAGAGCAGTACATAGACGCGAGCAGGCGCTCTCCGTCAGAGGACGGGGAGCGCCTGTTTGGGTTGACCATTCCGACTCGCCTTGCCACGGAACGGCTCGCATTTGGCCCGCACAACTTCCCTGCTTTTTCACTACTTCTGGCCCAACACTCCTAGAT
>NZ_JBARMD010000677.1:0-13933 GCF_049802275.1 Occallatibacter sp.
GATTATCGCAGCCGGCAGGTCACGCTCGAAGAGAGATGACAGCCATGAACGAAACGCCGCGCCGCCCTCTGTGCCGACCACAGCGCCGGCCAAACCGAGCAGAGCTCCCAGCGTCGTGCGACGTGCAACAATCCCGATCGCTGCCCCAGCCAGGCCGCCGCTCACGAGGCGTGCCGCGAATGCCGCTGTCATCTTGCGGCTCGGCGTCATCGGCAGCTTGTCAATCACAAGCTCCGCCAGCGCCATCACTGCGATCAGCCGACCCAGATTCTGGCTTTCCGCAAACGCAAGTGGCGTATCTCTCACACACAATGTTCCCGCCCGAACCGCGCGCGTCACCGTAGCCGCCGGAAGCATCGTTCGCGCACCACCCGCCACGCCCAATAGGAATGCACAAGCCAAGGGCACTCGCATTGAATTCCTCCTGTTTGTACGATGACGCTGGAGCGCTCTGCCGTTGCTGCTGCATCGAGCCGGCAATCTCGAGACTCGGAACTAGCGGCTTGACTTCGACGTGCGATACTCCGATTCTCGGAGAGCAGCGCCACGACTCAGTTGCTCTCGCCCATTTCCTTATGTGCACCTGCCTGCGCCGTGTGCGTCTCCTGTTTCAACGGCAGCCTCACTTCCAGCGCCCCGGTGCGATCGTTTTGCGGGTTGCGCACAACAACACGAATGTAGGCGGCACCGGGAGGCACTTCGAGTTGCTGAACTGCAACGAAACGAGTATCGACCTTGCCGTCGGGCCGCCGTTCGCTTGAAATTGCACCCTTGTTGAGGATGCTGTTCAAGAGCGTGCCGTCGCTGTTGTATGCGGCAGCAGCAAACTCCAGAACCGGTACTCTCTGCTGTGTTGCCGTGGCCCTGAACTGTGGATCGATTACGTCGTAGTTGATTACATACTGCTGCAGGTCCACAGGCGTCAGCGGCTTCGGATTCTTGCTCTTCTTGCGCGTACGAAAGTAAGCGGGCGAATCTTCCAGCTGCTTCATCTCTTCCGCACTCGCCATACGCGGTTGGCCGTTCGTGGACATGTGCGCGATGAACAGCAGGTCATGCATCAACGGCGCGCCATGCTCGACTGTGGCGAACAGCGTATCGGCCTTCTTCGCCGCAAGGAATCGTTGCTGCACCACCTGCTTGGCATGTGATTCCTGGACCTCATCGTCCGATACCCCGTAGTAGAGAGACCGATAGGTCAGCACATAGTTTTTGTTCTTGTCCGCTAAGGTCACGCGGATGTGCCGCTCCGAGCCGTCGTATTTTGTATTTGTCGGCGAATAGGTCAATGAGTAATAGCTCTCGCCGTTTTCCACGGCCTTGTCGAGCAGTTCCGCAACTCTATTGTTGCCGTAGTACGCATGACCACCGGTTGCCGCGGCAATGTCATCCATGTATTCGTAGTTGGTCAGGGAGTCACCGCCAGCCACCACGCCGGTTAGATCCACGGGATAGAGAGCCACCTGGCTGCTGGCCAACGCTGCGTATGCTTCCTTGATTCCCTGGCTTTGGAGATAGGTCATGTCGTTGATCTGCAGCGTTGAGCTGGAAAATCCGCCGCCCACACGCGTGTTCGAGTTGTGGCCCCTCATCGTAGGCCCGACAGGTATGGGGAACACGCTTGAGAGCCACAGCAGGTTCTTCCTGCCGGGTATCCCGCTCATATACTCCGCAAGAAACTTCATATTGGAAAGCACGGCACCGGAGTCTTCATATCCGTAGTTGTCTCCATAAAGAAAGACATCCGGCAGATGCGGACCGGGCCCTTTCGACAGGATTGCCGCGCGCAGCAACTCGTGGTCGCTCGTGAATCCCTGCACCAGGTGCAGTCCAGCCATGTTCGCAAACAGCGCAAAGCGGGTTCCGGGTTGGGCATGGTCTACAAAATCGAGCAGCTGTTGGTGAGCTTCCATCTGCCTGGTGAGCGGTGTGTTCACCATGTCGTAGTAGAGGATATAAAGCGGTCCCTGCTCAGGAGCGGCCGGCAGATTGACATACGTGTTCGAGGGCAGCGGTGGAATCTTGGGCGGCAGAAATGAGGGAGCAGCTCCGTCGAAAAACTCAAACGATAGCACGTTCTGCGGCTTTCGATCTTCTTCTACGACAAAATCATCTCTGGTCAATCCCCGAACAACGTCGCCCTTTTTATCGAGCACGATCACGTCCAGAGGCACGCGCCGCACGTTCGATCGAAACACGTACTCGGTCTGTGCCTGCCCGCTCTTCTTGTCTGAAGAGGTTTGCGTCTGCGACCAGCTTTGCATCGCCGCAGAGATGGTAATTGCGCTCACCGCAACTGCTACGACAACAACGGAAAACCGGCCCATGACCTTATCTCCACCAATCGTTTATCGCATCGGCGCACGATGACCCTTGAATCAACTTTGTTTGCCTCGTGGAATCACATCGCATTCTACTCTGAGTTGGCTGGAAGGCCTGTGAGCTGCTTGAATATTTCCGGGGCTGCAACGACCATGAGCAGCACATCGCCGCAAGCAGATTGATAGCGAGCTTCATTGCAGCTCTTCCCACCCTGTCTCCCGCCTCCTTGACCACCGGAAGCAGGAGACTTTTTAGACTCTTGGGTAGCACCGCACGTTGCTGTAAGTAACTGATTATAGAAAGGTTAAGTCACCAATAGTGTGCATATGTATTAAACTATTTAGAATCAATAAGAAATCAGCACTAGACGGCGCTATTTAGAATCATAAGCTCACTCATAACTAAACTCGCATACACTTGAAAACGCATATGTCCATTCGTATCGCAATACCCGAGCCGACTACCGATGACGCGGCCTACAACGCGCGTTCCCTTCCTCCTTATCTGGCAGCGCTCCAGTCTGCCGGTGCGATCCCGGTCGTGATTCCACTCCATGAACGCCCGGACCGGGTGGCTCGGATCCTCGCCGGAACTCAAGGGGTCCTTCTTCCTGGAAGCGGCTTTGACGTTGACCCAGAGCGCTACGGCGAAGAGCGAATTCCAGCTTGTGGTCCGGCCGACCCTGGCCGCACCGCAGTTGATGAGCTCCTGCTGCAGGACGCGTTCAATCTGCACAAACCGGTCTTCGCGATTTGCCATGGAGCTCAAACGCTAAACGTCTGGTTGAATGGCACCCTCATTCAAGATTTGAAATCGCTCCTGAATACGCCGGTGGATCACGCTCCCGGTCGGGCGGTGGTGAATGCGCACCCGATTCGGATTGCGAGCGGCACGCGCTTGGCTTCAGCGGCAAGCGGCGCTCTCCAGACGGAATGCAATTCCAGCCATCACCAGGCAATCAGCCGTGCAGGCGACAATCTCCGCGTTACAGCCGTATGCCCGCTGGATGAGGTGATCGAGGCCGTCGAGCTCCAGTCCCCAGACCACTTCGCAGTAGGAGTGCAGTGGCACCCCGAGCGCACCTATACGACGAGTTCTCTCTCACGCGCTCTCTTCACGGATTTTGTTCGCGCTGCTGAAGCCTGGCACCCGCGCCCCATTGAAACCTCAGTCACCTGCAGATGAACCAAGATCGAATCAATCTGGATCGAATCAGCCGGGATCGAAGCGACGCAGGCCGCTCCAGTATCAATCACCTTCTGGCGACTGCGGATCTCAAACCGCTCGATGTGAACGCGACGGCGAGGTTTGAAGAGTATCTGGCGCTGATCCTTCGCTGGAATTCCAGAATGAATCTGACGGCAATTCGCGATCCGGAACAGATTCTCTGCCGGCACTTCGTCGAATCCATAGCCTGCGCACAGCATTTGCCTGAAGGTATCGGTTCTTTACTGGACTTTGGGAGTGGCGCTGGCTTTCCTGGGATTCCCATAGCCCTTTGCCGCCCGGAGATCGCAGTTACGTTGGCTGAATCGCAAAGCAAGAAGGCTGCGTTCCTGCAAGAGATCGTGCGTACCCTTGGTCTGAATGTCAGCGTCTTTGCCAAGCGTGCCGAACTACTTGCAAGACCCTTCGATTGTGTGACACTTCGTGCCGTAGACCGTATGGAGCAGGCAGTTTCGGCGGCCGCTAACCTGATCGGAGCCGGAGGGCGGCTCGCGATCCTGACCACCCGCGCACAGCTTCTTCATGTGCAGAAATCGGCAGGTCCTGCGTTTAGATGGATTGATCCATTCCCAATACCAGGCTCGGACCAGCGCGTTATGGTGCTTGCATTCAAAGCCGGTTCCTCCTCCTGATTATTGAAAAGCGACCTAGAGCGGCGGTCGAGAACCAGCTCAGAATCGATGTTCCACGTGGAACGTGCCTGCCAATCTACCTGGAAAGCCCGTACGTTCCACGTGGAACATACGTTCCCGACGAGCCCTGATTGTTACAACACGGCACGCCTCCGGCCATAGTTTTCCACCGGGTTGCTTTCTCGTCGCCTCAAATTCTCTGAAATGATAAAAATCGTGCAAGCAAATGATTTGCAAAGGCTTGTATAGGCAGCCGGAACCCGGCATTTAGAGCTTTCCACAGCTGGGACGCGTTCTCCACAGATTCACCTCCGCACGCCACGCCTCCCTTCCTTTAACCTGAAACGCTATGGGAAAGATCCTCGGCGTCGTAAACCAAAAGGGTGGTGTAGGCAAAACGACCACCGCCATCAATCTTTCCGCGTGCCTTGCTCTTGAAGGTCTCAAGGTGCTCCTCGTCGATTGCGATCCCCAGGCCAACGCCTCCTCTGGCCTCGGCGTTACCCGCGACGATAATCGACATTCCATCTATGACGTCCTGGTCGGCGATTCCGAGGCCGAACAGGTCATCCTGCCTAGCGGAGTCGAGAATCTATGGATTTTGCCTGGTTCCAAAAACCTGACCGGCGCCAATATTGAACTTACTAGCGCTGCAGATCGAGCGGTCCGCCTCCGCGAAGCCCTGGCACCGGTCAGAGGGAAATACGACATCGTTATTCTCGATTGCCCCCCGGCCCTCGACCTGCTGACCCTCAACGTTCTCGTTGCGTCTGACTCGCTGATCGTGCCGATGCAAGCCGAATACTTCGCCCTCGAGGGCATTACCGAGCTCATTTCCACCCTCGAAAGGGTGCGCGCCGCCTTCAATCACAACGTGGAGATCGAAGGCGTCCTGCTGACCATGTATGACGACCGCACGAACCTGGCGCAGCAAGTCCGGGAAACACTCCGCGAGCACTTCCGCGATCGGCTCTTTATCACCGCGATCCCAAGGAATATTCGCCTTGCTGAGGCTCCAAGCCACGGCAAACCTGTGGCAATCTACGATTCGCGGTCTCGCGGCACCGAGGCCTACTTTGAACTGGCTGGCGAGTATCTTGCCCGCAACCGCATCGAGAGCCCAAAGAGCATCGAGCGCAAGGTTGCCGCGAACTCAAAACCCAAGGCCGAGGTTCGCTTCTGGCCATACTCCTGAACGCTTCCTAACCGGGCTGCGCTCAATTTGATCGATTCACCGTGAATTCACCGGCAAATCAGCCGGTTTGAGGGACTTGATGATGAACACCGCCACCGACAACAAACGCCGCGCTCTCGGCAAGGGTCTCGACTCCTTGCTGCCTCGCGTCAACAGTCAGCCCGCTCCAGCACCGATCCACGTACCCACTCCCATTGAAACCGAGGGTGGCAAGCCGCGCGAGATACCTGTTGAAGAGATCGACCGCAATCCCTTCCAGACTCGTACCCACGTGGACGAAGGAGAACTTGCCGAACTTGCCGCCTCTATTACCGCAAATGGGGTCGTGCAGCCGATCCTCGTTCGGCCCCTAGCCAGTGGTCGATTTCAGCTCATCGCCGGCGAACGCCGCTGGCGCGCCTCGCAGCTTGCCGGCAAGAAAACCATTCCGGCCATTCTGCGCCAGGTCTCCGACGAGCAGGCACTCGAAATCACCATCGTTGAAAACCTGCAGCGCGCCGATCTGAACCCGATGGAGCAGGCGCGCGCCTTTGAGCGGCTCTCCCGCGAGTTTCATATGACGCAGGAACAGATCGCCACGCGGACCGGCAAAGATCGCGTTTCAGTTTCCAATTTCATGCGCTTGCTCAGCATGCCAGACGGCGTGCAGAAGCTCGTCGAATCCAACGCGCTGACCTTTGGCCACGCTAAAGTATTGTTGGGTTTGAAGTTACATCCAGATTTCGAAAAGACTGCGCAGAGGGTCTCCAATCTTTCGCTTTCTGTTCGCCAGACAGAAACCCTGGTTCAAGGCATCCTGTTCCCTGAAAAAAATAAAAAGGAACCCAAGCCCGAAACACCGGTCGACCCTAACGTGAAAGAGGTTGAAGAGCAACTGCAACGCGCTCTCGGCCTCAAGGTCCATATCGAGGATAAGAATGGTCGCGGCCGCGTCATCATCGAGTACGGCGATCTCGCCGACTTCGATGGATTGCTAGAGCAGTTAGCCACCAAATAGACGTCGCAGGTTTGCAGTTCGCATCTGTGCACACTGCTTAATCGCATGCGGTACATATGCAACTTTCGGGTTGCATATCAACTGCGCCATGTTTCTACGGATTCGCCTCCACGAGAGTAACATCCACGCCATCCCGCTTGAATTTATAATGCAGCAGCCAGGTGCTGGCAACAGCTCGTCCGTTTTGCGTTGGCGGTTTGAACTTCCAGTTGCGAGCCGATTCCATCGCGATGCGCGCGAAATAAGCGCTGGGGCCGTGCGATGCAAATTCAGCATTGGTCACAGCGCCGGTCGTGTCGACGGTGACGCGAACTTCGACGCTGACCGTGCCGCGAATTGTGTTGCTCGCCTGGCGTGAAACATCCGGTATAACACGATCAACCACCTCTCCCTTGGCGCTCTCTGGCATTGCGGTCGGTGGTGCAGGCGCCGGCGACTCGGGTTCTGCCGGCGGCGCCTGTTTAATCGTCTCAGTCTGCAGTGGTGCTGTTTGTGTTTTATGGCTGCGCATTGCGAGCCCGATGATGATGGCCATCAGTAAGACAAATCCAACGATCAGCGGGATCAGGGGGAGCCGCGAGGGTGAGGATTTCTCGGTGACCTTCGGAGACTCTGGGGTCTCTGCCGGCGTCTCTGGCGAAACCAGCTTCTTCTTTCCCTGAAGCAGTACGTGGATATCGTTCAGCGTGCATCGGCGCGCAGGATCGGTATGCAGACATTCCCGCACAATCTCGTCAAATGGCTTTGGCAGAGAAGCCGGCACCACAGGGGCTGAATCGCTCGCGGAATCCCATAATGGCAGCTGTTGTGTAAGGGATTCGACGACCGTCACGCCCACAGACCAGATATCGGCCGATGGCCCCGCCTTTGTAGTCGTCTCAGGCGCATCATGAACATCGCTACTGCTGAACCCGAGTGCAGGGTTTCCGGACGCGATCGCGCCATCCGCCGACAACTTCACTTCGTTTTCGACTACCAGGATGTTGGATGGCTTAACGTGCCCGTGCACAAGCCCGTTGGCGTGGAGATATGAGAGCGCGTCGAGAACCGGCTCGAGCATCTGCCTGGCTTCGTCAGGGGTTAACGCACGCTCCGGAATGATCTGCGAGAGTACTTCCTCGGCGAGCTCGGTCACAATGTAGACCAGGCTCTCGTCGTCGATCTTCGCGCGGCCGTAGTGCAGGATGCGCACAAGGTGTACGTGCGACAAAGACTTTGTTGCTGTCCAGGTGGAGAGCCGGTCTTCCGCCAGGGCCGGGACGGAGAACAGCTTAATGACAGCTTTCCGGGACCCGGGGCCATCAAGCTCGGTGACGAACGTGCTGCTGGTGCCGGATCCGCCCAGCCACTCGAGGAGCGAAAATCTCCCGTCGATGACCCGGCCAACCCAGTCGCCGCGAATCGAAACTGCATTCATGGCCTAATCAGTGTAGACGAGCAAGCTCGTGATAGTTCGAACAACGGCTGAAGAGGTCTCAAGAAGAGAACGTGGCAGAGTTACTGGGTTTTCTGCGCGAGCACACTTTCCTTTCTCACCGAGAACGGTGATTCACCTAGCTCATGCCCGACATCACCAGCATCCGCGGCTCCGTCATCTCCTCAATCGCCGACCGTAAGCCCTCGCGGCCCAGCCCTGAGTCCTTCACCCCTCCGTACGGCATCGGATCCAGTCGCCAGGCCGGCGTATCGCCCACGATCAGCGCACCTACTTCCAGTTCGCGATAGGCCGTGAGAATGCGCCCCGCATCACGCGTGAGCAGTCCGGCCTGCAATCCGAACCGCGAGTGGTTGACCTCTGCCAACGCCTGCTCAAAATCGACGTACGGCTCCACCACCACTACCGGCCCGAAGGCCTCTTCGTCGCGAATCTTCATTCCCGCTTTTGATCCGGTAAGAATCGCAGGCGCAATCACCGAACCCACCCGCTCGCCTCCGGCAATCAGGCGCGCGCCACCGTCGACCGCCTCCTTGACCCAGCTTTCGATGCGGTCTGCTTCACCAGGCCTTACCAGCGGCCCAACTTCCGTCGCTTCGCTCTTTGGATCGCCCGAAACCAGCTTGCCCGCGATCTCCACAAGCTTCCAGATGAACGTCTGAAAGATGCTCTTGTCGACAAAGATGCGCTGCACACTGATGCATGACTGTCCAGCATAGCCAAAAGCGGCGTGGGCTGTGCGCTCCGCCGCAGCGTCCAGATCGCGATAGTCGCCATGAATGATAAGAGCCGCATTGCCGCCCAGTTCCAACAAGACGCGCTTGCGTCCTGAGTGCGCCTTCAGTTCCCAACCCACTTTGGCTGACCCGGTAAAGCTCACCAGCTTGATCCGATCTTCCTTTTCCGCGAGCCATGCAGTATCGGCGTTCTTCAACGGCAGCACTGCGAGCGCCTCTTCCGGCCAGCCGGCTTTCAGAATCACTTCGCCCAGCGCCAGCGCGGTAAATGGCGTCTGTGGCGATGGCTTGATCAGGATCGGACAGCCTGCGGCAATCGCCGGCGCAGCCTTGTGCGCAACCAGGTTCAGCGGGAAATTGAAAGGCGTAATCGCCAGCACCGGACCGACCGGAAAACGCTGTACGAGTCCCCAACGATTCTCGTTTCCCTCGGTCAAATCGAGAGGAATCGTCTCGCCGCCAAGCCGCGCCGCCTCTTCCGCCGCCGTCTTGAACGTGAGCACCGCGCGATCCACCTCGGCACGCGCAAGCCGGATCGGCTTACCCGCTTCGGCAACGATGAGCTGAGCAAAGCGATCCTTCTGCTCAATCAGAGCCGCCGCAATATCTTCAAGGATCTCGCGTCTTTTCCAGCGAGGGAGAGCACGCGTACGGCGCAGACTGGCTACCGCGTGGTTTACAGCTTCGCGCGCATCGGCGCGTGTCGCAAGCGTCACCTTGCCGATCAGGCCCTGATCCCACGGCGAGCGCACTTCAATGGCGTCGCCCTCGCTCCACTCTTTGCCGCACATCAGAAAGCCGGTTTGCGTTCCTGGACGCATTTTCATAAGAACGATTGCTCCTCGCTTTGAAGCTCTTCCCTAGATGATAGAGGTGAGACCCGCGTTTGGGGGCGGCTGCGTGGTCGATTCTCCCCGCCATGCGGCACGTTACACTGTTCGCCTATGATCCACGACGGAAAGAGCAGAAAACTTCCCTTTGATCCCGCCGAAGCCATCGCGCACTTGAAGGCCTGCGATCCCAAGCTGGGCGCGCTCATCGATAGAGTCGGCGAATTCAAGCTGCGCCTGGATGCTGCTCCTTCGCCCTTTGAATCTTTACTCGAATCCATCCTCTATCAGCAACTTCATGGCAAGGCCGCAGCCACTATTCATCGCCGCGTGCGCGAATTCTTCCATGGCGATCCGACTCCACAGCAGCTGCTCGATACACCGGACGAGCCATTGCGCGCTGCTGGCGTTTCCGGAAACAAGATCAAGGCCATGCGCGATCTCGCCGCCAAGACGATCGATGGAACCGTGCCGACTCACAAGGCCATTCTCAAGATGCCCGACGCCGATATTGTCGAGCGCCTCACTGAAGTGCGGGGTATCGGTCCGTGGACCGTCGAGATGCTGCTGATCTTCCGCATGGGCCGGCCCGACGTCCTCCCGGTAACGGATTACGGCGTGCGCAAGGGATTCGCGCTCACCTTTCAGCGCCTGCCCAAGAACAGGCCCATCGAAGCCTCTGATCTCCCGAAACCCGATGCAGTCTTCAAGCGCGGGCAGAAATGGCGGCCATTCCGCTCGGTGGCAAGCTGGTATCTATGGCGCGCATGCGACCTGGTCAAAGCGACGCCGCCCGCGGGGCAGCCCAGCCTACAATAATATTGAAAAGCTACTATCGCATCGAGGCAGAAGATCCGCCGCACGGTCTAAGCACTGGGCGCTTTTAGCTAGAGGCTAGAAGCCAGCAGCTAGGAGCAGTTCTCATGGCACCGACCAGACGATTCATATGTATTCATGGGCATTTCTACCAGCCTCCGCGCGAAAATCCCTGGCTCGAAACTGTCGAGACGCAGGATTCAGCCGCCCCCTATCACGACTGGAACGAGCGCGTCTGCGCCGAGTGTTATGCCACCAATGGCGCCGCCCGCACAGTGAACAACAAGAACCACATCATCCGCATAGTGAACAACTATTCACGGATGAACTTCAACTTCGGTCCCACATTGATGAGCTGGCTGAAGGAAAATGCGCCCCGCACCTATCGCATGATTCTCGATGGAGAACGTCGCGGACGGAAGCATTTCAACGGCCACAGCTCGGCCATGGCGCAGGTCTACAACCATGTCATCATGCCGCTCGCCAACCAGCGCGACAAGATCACGCAAATTCGCTGGGGCATTGCCGACTACGAAAGCCATTATGGCGCCATACCCGAAGGCATGTGGCTTTCTGAAACAGCGGCCGATACTGAGTCACTGGAGCTTCTCGCACAACACGGAATCAAGTTTACGATCCTAGCGCCAAGCCAGTGCAGGCGCATCCGGCCACTGAAATCGGACGCTTCCGCATCCGAGCCGGCATGGACCACGCCGCTCAGCAATTCCGTGGATACGACTCGGCCCTACCTGCTGCGCTTCGACTCCGGCGTTTCTATCGCAGTGTTCTTCTACGACGGCCCCACCTCGCGCGCAATCGCTTTTGAAGGCCTGCTGAATTCCGGAGAAAACTTTGCCGCCCGTTTGAAATCGCAATTCAAAGACACCACACAGCCCCAGCTGGAAAGCGTGGCAACCGACGGCGAATCCTACGGGCACCATCATCGCCACGGTGAAATGGCTCTGGCTTATGCGCTGCGCCTTCTTGAGCAGGACAAGACCGTCACGCTGACCAACTACGCAAGTTTTCTCGAGCAGTTTCCGCCGGAGTGGGAGTGCGAAATTGTCGAAAACACCTCATGGAGTTGTGCGCATGGCATCGAGCGTTGGCGTTCAAACTGCGGATGCAACAGTGGCACGCCGGGATGGAATCAGCAATGGCGAGCACCCCTGCGCCAGGCTCTCGATGAATTGCGTGACGCGATTGCGCCTCTTACAGAGCAGGAGGGTGCGAAACTCTTCACCGATGTGTGGGCCGCGCGCGATGGATACATCGATGTGATTCTCGATCGCAGCGAGGAAGTTGTAGATCGCTTTTTTGAGGATCATCAGGATCGCAAACTCACCTCGGAAGAACGCGTACGCGCCTTGCAGCTGATGGAGATGCAGCGCCAGGCGCAGCTGATGTACACAAGTTGCGGCTGGTTCTTCGACGACATCTCCGGAATTGAGACAGTACAGGTCATCGCCTACGCCACGCGCGCTCTACAACTCGCAAAAGAGTTGTTCGGCGAGCAGGCCGCAGCTCTTGAACCTGCATTTCTTGCGCGCCTTGCCCAGGCCAGGTCCAATGCTCCCGCAGCCGGCGATGGTGCGCGCATTTACAAAGAGAAGATCGTGCCGATGCAACTGGGCCTCGAGCAGGTTGCTGCACATTACGCCATCAGCAGCGTCTTTTCATCGTTTGCCGAAGAGACTGAGCTGTTCTGCTTTCGTGTGCGCCGTGTGTCCTACGACGTTTACACATCAGGCCGCGGAAGACTCGCCCTCGGTCGGGCACATGTCATCAGCGCGATTACGGGCAAAGCGCAGACCTTTAGCTTTGCCGTCCTCCACTTTGGAGACCAGAACATCACTGCGGCGGTTAAGCCTTACAGCGATGCGGACTCAACCGATTTCGATGCCTTCTCAGCAGAGGCGGCCGAGCAGGTTCAGCGCGCCGATTTTCCCGATGTCATCCGCCTCATCGATCGCTACTACGGTCACGTGGACTACTCGCTTACCTCGCTCTTCAAGGATGAGCAGCGCCGCATTGTGCAGCTGATTCTGAACTCGACGTTGTGGGACATAGAGAGCTCGCTGACAAACATCTACGAGGATCACGCCAGCCTCTTGCACTACCTTTCGCAAGCCGGGTTGCCAAAGCCGCCCGCGCTCACGCTCGCTGCCGAGTTCGCCATCAACGCAGGCCTGCGGCGCGCCCTCGAGGGCGACCCAATTGATCAGTCCCTGCTGCGTTCATTTCTTCAACTGGCAAAAGCTGACAAAATCCATCTCGACACCACCACGCTCTCCTACATTGCAGACCAGCGCATGAAACGCGCGATGGTCGAGCTCCAGATGTCGGCCGGATCGCTAGAGATGCTAGACCGTGCGCTCAGTCTGGCGCACACCCTGGTCGAATTGCCGTTTGAGCTGAATCTCTGGCAGGCGCAGAACATCTGGTACGAAATTCTCCGCACGTCGAGCTATGCGCTAACTTCGCAGATCGCCGATGACCGCCCACGCTGGGACAGGGACTTCAATGAGCTCGGCAAATGCCTCTCCATCGAGACCACCGCCATCACCGCCCCTGATCAATTGGTGGAAGCCACGGGGGACTGAATTTGCCGTGACTAGCTCTTTCCGGCTACGCGTATGTGCAGCTCCTTCAGTTGCTGTTCCGGAACGGTCGTCGGCGCATCGGCCATTAGATCAATCGCCTTGGCAGTCTTCGGGAACGTAATCACCTCGCGCAGGCTTGGCGCGCCCGCCAGCAGCATCACTATGCGGTCGAGTCCCAGCGCAATCCCTCCATGCGGCGGAGTGCCATACTCCAGCGCATCCAGGAAAAACCCAAACCGCTTCCTCGCCTCATCGTCCGAAATACCAAGCGACGCAAAAATCTGCTGCTGCACATCTTTGCGGTGAATCCGGATCGAACCCGATCCAAGCTCCAGCCCGTTCATCGCCAGGTCGTAGCAGTCTGCGCGCACTGACGCCGGATCGCTGACGAGGTTGGCCATGTCCGCTTCATAAGGCGCCGTAAACGGATGATGCGCCGGCATCCATTTCCCGCTCGCGAGGTCGTACTCAAACATCGGGAAATCAACAATCCAGATCGGGTGAAACGCCTGCGAAGCGTCCAGTTTTTTGCCACTGCGCGGGTCGGCGTCGGCCACTGCCTGATCGGTAATCTGAAAGGCCTTGTGCCGGTCCGCATACTTCTTCGCCAGCTCGCTACGGAAGTTTCCAGCGGCGGCATAAACATTGATCTCCCGTTCGCTCAGCCGGCCTTCAAACTTCGTGTCGCTGGCCTTGATATGGTGCGTCGGATCGCCCACCACCACGATCACGAAATCGCCTTCGGCCGCGCCGGTCAGCTCATGGATCTTCGTGACAGTGTCAGGCAGGCTCTTCGCCAACCGCTTGAAGTCGTCGATAAACTTCGCACCCTTGTTCTTGTCGAACATGGGATGGTTGTCCTCGCGCTCCTTGCGGCTCAGTTCGCCAACTTTCGGGATGCGCAGCGCCACGACCGGCAGCGCCGGATCGATCTGCAGCGTCGCCAGCGCCTCCTCAGGAAACGCCGACCGCACATCCGTCAGCCCCGGCAGCCGTAGATCCGGTTTGTCCGACCCATATTGCCGGATCGCATCGTCGTACGTGATTCGCGGAAAAGGCGTAGGCAACGTCATGCCCGCCGCAGCCCAGGCCGCCGCGCAGAACTTCTCCACCACCGCAAACACGTGCTCGCGACGCGG
>NZ_JBARMD010000678.1:0-2304 GCF_049802275.1 Occallatibacter sp.
AGATTGCCGCTTGCGAGATGCCGGTTCCGCATGAGTTGGAGGAGCGACTGGTGGAGCAGAGTGGCGATGCCACGGAGACGGTGGTCGCGTTTGCGCTTTGTGCCAACATTTAGCGGGTCAGCGGCGCCGGAGCGGCAAGCAGGTCAGCAAGTTTCCGGGATCGTGCGAGAACTCTGTGTATGTCTGGCATTAACGGGGTTAGAATGAGGCACCCCGGAGAGTCAAACCCAAGAGGCCGCGTGACGCCATGGCCGTTGCCCAGCTTACCCTCGAACTTCGCATTGAACACGCACAGTCATTGAAGGACCGCCGGCACGTGGTGCGGTCGATGAAAGACCAGCTGCGGCAGGGATTCAACATTTCGGTTGCCGAGATGGATGAGGCGGTGACGTGGCAGACGGCGACCCTGGGGGTGGTGGCGATTTCGGGGTCGCGCAGCTATCTGCATCAGCTCATCGAAGAGGTGGAGCGGGCGGCGCGGCGCATGTCCAACGAACTTGGAGCCGAGCTTACGGACAGTTTCTGGGAGTACCTGGAGAGCTGACTCCGGGCAAAGGCTGCGCGACTCTGCTTATTCGAGTTGATTTCCGCTGGCGGTGCCCTCCAAAGCAGTCGAGCCAATCCTGCGATTCATGAAGGAACATCTAAATTCCGCTGAAAATCAACGCGCCATCTTCCGAGCAGTGGTTTCACCATGCAGGCTCTGACGACTTGATCAGTCAACAGAACTGGTGGTTCACTCGGGTCTACACGGTGTACATTCGCTTGACGGGTTGCTTAATGAGTAATTGCCGAGGGGTCCACCATACATCAACAAACAGGCTACGACGTGCGGCCCCAAGCTTGGGCCTCAATCTTCCAGACGCCATCGCGGTTCGCGAACGTGTAGGCAAGGGTACCGGTCCGAACGACGGACTGGCCCTTAATCGTGACAGTGAGAGTCCCCGATATGACTACATATGCAGACGAGCCTTCGACATTCCAGAAACCCATCTCGTAGGACAGGTGCTCGTAGGTCACGCCAAGATCCTCACGCCATTTCGCTACGTCGGCAAGCCAATTGGCCGGAGCATTTGGGTTCAACCAGCGATAGGGTGCAATGCCGTCGATGATGATGGCAGTGTCCCCGAAAACGCTGAAGAAAAGATCGTTGTCGTGGGAATTGAAGCCGTTTATGTGGCCGTCGATTAGATTCTGGATTTCAGCCGGTGGGTTGTTGGTCACCGTAATCCCCCAGTGCCGGGAGGAAGCTATTCTCGACGCCTAATTTTAGCTCCTCTATGACCGGTTGGCGTAAAGCCAGGGATTTCAGAACGAGATCCATTGAGGTGGCGACCGGGAGAGGAGCCACGTGGATGCATTAGCAGCTGCGCTGCCTTCCTGCAGAATTGATGCTTGTGACTCGGCCTGAAGTGCGATACCTTGATGGTCCTCGAGGATGCTTTCAGCCCAGGCAGAAAGGGGGCTCACCGTGATCACCGCGAACAGAGAGCTGTTCTCTGCGATTTGCGCAGCCTTCAGACACCTGGACGCAGCGAGTAGTCCCACCGACCCAGCCGTCATCAAGGCTAAGCGCGCCATTCTCAACGGTCTTGCCGAAGTGCACTTGATCGACGCGCTTGACGACGCTTCCACCATCGCCGATCTCACCGCTTTACCACGACGGTAGCCAGCCAGGACACACCCCGAAGGGGACCGTAGATACAACCACTCCAATGCATCAAAAAAAGGAGGTCGCGCGGAGGAGCCTCATGCGCCGCGAGAATACTCCAACCGTGAATCCGGCTGCAGTGATAAGTGAGCCTACCTCCCCGGTCCCCAAAAGCGAGGGACCGGGGCCACCTGCCTAAGCGGAGGGGGCACCTCGTAGAACATATAGGCTTTTCTACCTAGGTCTTTATCTAGATGGGCTGTATCTATGGTCCATAACTCGTTTGCGAGGCATCGGCGAGCATTGGTCCATAGCACTGAAGGTGAGGAAGTGGAACTCGCCTGTTTGCTGATAACGGATGCGCTGGCCTTTCATCGACGCCGTCCTTACCTGGCCGCGAAGCCGGAAGACTGGCGCCGGTCGAGCCATCGCCACTACCAGACCGGCATCCGCGGGTCCGTAGAGATTGAGTCGGCATGGGCTGCCCAGCACAGGGGTGCAGTTGCCGGAGTGGATGCGCCACCGGCAGCCCGCCTCTTCTTCCCCGGTCCCCAAAAGCGAGGGACCGGGGGCACCTTCAACTGGCAGAATTCGTCATATTCGTTCTTATTCGTAGTGCAGCGTTTTGGCTAGATCGAGGTGCAGTGCGCGGC
>NZ_JBARMD010000679.1:0-3596 GCF_049802275.1 Occallatibacter sp.
CTCGACGTCCGCGGCCGAAGCGCGAGCCCTCGGTCTGCTGCTGCCCGCTGACGGGATCACGCTCAATCGCGAACGGCTCTTGTTGGATGCGAAGGCGCAGGCCGTCGCGCTGGCAGAGGCTGGTTACACGGCTCCGCAACCGCGCACGATTCCCGCGCCCGGCACGGCGTCGCTCGGCGTGTTAAACACGGGCGTCTTTCTGATGGGCGAGGCAGGATTCGCGTCCGAGCACGACATGAAGGTCGCGCGCTGGGTGGCGTACATCCTGTGCGGCGGCAAAGTCACGGCCGGTTCGCTGGTCAGCGAGCAGTACCTGCTTGATTTGGAGCGTGAAGCGTTTCTCGCTCTCTGCGGCGAGCGCAAGACGCAGGAGCGGATCGCGTATACACTTAAGACCGGCAAGCCACTGCGCAATTGAAATGAAAGTCGCAGCACTCATTCTGTTTTCGGCAACATCGCTTGTGTTCGTACGTGCACAGGACTCAACTCCTGCCCCTGGCAGTTCCCAGCAGTTCAACGAGTCCGGCAAAACCACTTTAGACGGACGCACCGCTTCCTATCTCATTCGCCGGCTGCCTGCGAGTTCATTTCCCGACCTGCCCGATGCAGTTGCCGAAGTCCTCGATCAGCGTGGCTGCATGATTCCACAGACCTACCAGGCGCATCGGCCGGAGAATGTCATCAACGCCAGCTTTGACCATCCTGGCTCGTCGGACTGGGCCGTACTTTGCTCTGCGCACGGCAATGTGGAACTGCTGGTGTTTTTTGCACGTACAGCCAGCAAGCCGATGACGTTGGCTTCAGTTCCGGAATTGCAGCGACTGCAGCGGCATGGTTCCTCCGATGTCCTTGGCTTCGATTGGGGGATCGATTCCGCTTCGCCGCAGCAAGTCCGCGAAGCGCAGGCGGGGATGGAACATCGTCCGCCGCCGCCTGACCATGACGCGCTTGCCGATACAGTTTTGAACCAGAAGACGGTGTATCACTTCTACACCCACAGCGCGTGGACGGTGGTCGATACGCCGCAGTAGTCGCGGCGTATTTGACCGCCGAAGGTCTCCCGGTCTAACAATGAGCCAGCGGATATTAACGAACCCTTCCGCGTTTCCCTGGAGTTTCTCTGCAGTTTTCCTGGAGTAACCAATGCCCGAAGCCGTACTCGTCAGTGCCGTTCGTACCCCAGTGGGCCGCGCACCCAAAGGCGCTTTATCCACCACACGTCCCGACGATCTGGCCGCTGCGGCGTTGACCAATGCTCTGGAGCGGGTTCCCGGGCTGGATAAGGCGGAAGTCGAAGATGTGATCCTTGGCTGCGCTCAGCAGGAAGGCGAGCAGGGCTGGAACATGGCGCGCATGACGGCGCTTCGGGCTCAGCTTCCCACCGACGTGCCCGGCATGACGGTGAACCGGCTCTGCGCCTCCGGCCTTGAAGCCATTGCCCAGGCCGACATGCGCATCCGCAGCGGCGTGCAACGTGTGGTGATCGCCGGTGGGGCTGAGACCATGAGCATGCTGCCGATGGGCGGCATCAAGCCCCGGCCGAATCCCTGGCTGGCCGAGAACTATCCGGCTGCGCTGCTCACCATGGGGCTGACCGCCGAGCGCGTCGCGAAGCACTACAACATCTCACGCGAAGACGCGGATGCCTTCTCTCTCGCAAGCCACCAGAAAGCAGTTGCCGCACAGCGAGCCGGCCGATTCGACGAGGAGTTGGTGCCCGTCAATGTCACCAACGCCATTCCGGGCGCCAAAGCCGGCAAACCCATTGCGTCAGATTCCGTCTTCTCTGCCGACGAAGGTCCTCGCGCCGACACGACTGCCCAGGCGCTCGCTGCATTGAAACCTGTGTTTCATGCACAAGGCACAGTGACTGCCGGCAACTCCTCACAGACCTCCGACGGAGCGGCCGCATCGGTTCTCATGGACGCGGCCCGCGCACAGGAACTCGGCATCCAGCCGCTGGCGCGACTCGTGGCATACGCAGTCGCGGGCTGTCTCCCGGAAGAGATGGGCATGGGGCCGGTATATGCCGTGCCCAAGGCACTCAAGAAGGCAGGGCTGGCACTCGCCGACATCGGCCTGATCGAGTTCAACGAGGCGTTTGCCGCGCAGGCGCTGGCCGTCATGCGCGAGCTCGGCCTCGATCCGCAAAAGGTCAACGTCAACGGCGGAGCCATCGCTCTGGGCCACCCGCTGGGCTGCACCGGTGCTAAACTCACCGCCACACTACTCCAGGAAATGAAACGCCGGAAGGCGCGCTACGGGATGGTGACAATGTGCGTGGGCGGGGGACAGGGAGCGGCGGGCATCTTCGAACTGCTGAATTGAACGACTTTTCGCGCAAAAGGAACGGCCGGGATTGCTCCCGGCCGTTACCTGCTCATGGCCTTGCGGCCACCCCAAAAAACTTATGCTTTCGCCGTCGATAGAGCCTTCAACCGTGCATTCAGGCGGCTCTTGTAGCGGGAAACGGTGTTTGAATGCAGAACGCCCTTCTGGACACTCTTGTCGAGAGCCGAAACAGTCTCACGGTACTGCGCCTGGGCGGCCTTGACATCGCCCTTGGCGATGGCTTCACGCAGAGCGCGCAGGCTGGAGCGGACGCGGGTACGGTTGTTGCGGTTCACAGCGGTCTTGGTTTCAGTCTGGCGGGCGCGCTTCAGCGACGATACATGGTTTGCCATTAAGCTTCCTTGATCTAAAGCCCTGAGTTGTCAGGGAAATTGGTGCGGGTCGGAATGCGGACACACCGCATCCCTTGCAATTTCCTAGTCTACGGGAAAGCGGGGTTTGGGTCAATCTGTCGCTTTCCGATGCGAGACCTCTGGCCCCACTGAAGCGCCAGGTGCTATCCTCGCGGTGCACCTTCCCCGACCCCCTTCAATTCCGGAGTGATCGATGATTCGTCTCCGTCTTCTTTGCGCCTGCTTCGGCGCGCTGATCGCTACGTCCCTCCCAGGTCTTGCCGTGGATCGCGTAATCTTCGCCCGATTGGGGCCGGCGGAGGCCAGCCTCTTTGTTTCCAACGCCGATGGCACCGCGGAACGGCCGCTGACACCCGTCGGATCGCTGGATTACAACCCTTCCTGGTCGGCGGAAGGCGATTGGATCGTCTTCACCTCTGAACGTGCCGGTTCTGCCGATCTCTATCGCATTCATCCCGATGGGACCGGGCTCGAGAGGCTCACTGACGATCCCGCCTATGACGATCAGGCCGGCTTCTCTCCCGACGGCAAACACATCGTCTTTGTCTCCACGCGCGCCGGCGGACGCGCCAATCTCTGGATCCTCGACGCGTCCTCTCATCGGGTCAGGGCTCTTACCTCAGGAGACGGCGGAGACTTTCGCCCCTCCTGGTCTCCCGATGGTCAGTGGATCGCCTTTTCTTCAGACCGTGACAGCGATCTTCGCCCCGCCAAAGGCCGATGGGAGCGTCTCCACATCGTCGATATTTACCTGGTCCATCCCGACGGCACCGGCCTGAAGCGCATCTCCCAGCACGGCGGATTCTGCGGCAGCCCCAAATGGACTCCCGACAGCAAGAGCGTGGTCGCCTACTGCATGTCCGATGAGGACACGTGGACCTATCGCTCCGG
>NZ_JBARMD010000680.1:0-3916 GCF_049802275.1 Occallatibacter sp.
TTCTAGCTGCTAGCCTCTAGCTCAAAACACAAGGCCCGCCGATGACGGTGGGCCTTCATGGTTTATGGACTGCCTGAAAAAGCAACTGCAGTCATACATGTCGCGTTGCGCAATCCAAGACCATGAAAATCGGGTGGGATCGTGCTTTCCCACCCTTGCTGCGCAAGGATGGGGCACCCAGTTTTGATCGAGGCACGAGAATTTTCAGGGCAGATCCTTCGGCTGCGCTGCGCTTCGCTCAGGATGACAAGCCCATCTTTTGATGACAGCCGATTCTTTCAGGTTCATTCTCACCAGACGCGGCAAGGTTTTGCGCTGACCATCTTGTTATTGGGCTTGCAGCTGAAGCTCTTCGCGAACTCTGGTAGGTCTTGAAGTACGCTGTTTGTCCGGTACTCGTCGGGCGCGTGGGGATCGGTTTGCGCCTGGCTGCGGAGTTGTTCCGGGCGGGTCTGTGTGCACCACTGCTGCGCGTAGGCGATCCAGAAGCGCTGATCGGGCGTGTAGCCATCGGTTTTCGCACTCATGTCGAGATGCGCGGCCTCTGCCTTGTCTTCCCATGAGAGCCATGCGAGCCACAGGCCGCCGAGGTCGGCGAGATTCTCGCCGAGCGTGAGTTTGCCGTTCAGGTGCACGCCCGGAACTGCTTCAATGGCGTCGTACTGGTCGACCATGCACTGTGCTTTTTCCTTGAACTTAGCTTCGTCTTCCTTGGTCCACCAGTCTTTCAGGTTTCCGTCTTTATCGAACTGGCGGCCTTCGTCATCGAAGCCGTGCGTAAGTTCGTGGCCGATGGTCGAGCCCATGTCGCCATAGTTCGCGGCATCATCTTCCTTGTCGCTGAAGAAAGGCGGCTGGAAGTATCCGGCCGGGAAGTTCACGTTATTTTGCTGCGGGTTGTAGTAGGCGTTGACGGTTGGCGGTGACATGCCCCACTCGCTCTTGTCGACGGGCTTGCCGATTTTGGCAAGATCGCGATTGAAATTGAATACGCGCACGCGTTCCTGGTTGCCGAGTGCGTCGTCCCGCACGATGACAAGTTTCGAATAGTCGCGCCATTTGTCGGGATAGCCAATCTTATTCATTACGGTCTTTAGCTTTTCTTTGGCCTCTAGTTTAGTGGCGGGGCTCATCCAGTCGAGCGAGTCGATGTCTTTGCCCATCGCCTGTTCGATGGCGAGGGTCATTTCGAGGGCGTGCTGCTTTGCTTCCGGCGGGAAGTACTTGGCAACGTAGACCTGGCCGAGGGCCTCGCCCATTTCGCGATCGACGCGGGTGGTGCAGCGCTTCCAGCGTTCCTGCTGCTTTTCCGCGCCGTTCAGGATGTGCGCGTAGAAGTTCCACGACTCGGTCTCGAAGGCCTCGGGCATGCTGGTTCCGGCGTAGGAGTGAAGCAGGTGCCAGCGCAGGTAGGTGCGGATCTGGTCGAGCGGCGTGTCGGCTACGAGAGCGTTGAACTCAGCGAAGTACTTCGGCTCCATGTCGTTCGCTTTGCCTGCGGCGGGCGCGTGAGCGGCTTCAACGTAATCGTTGAGCGAGAAGTGAGTGAGCATCTTCGACATTGCCGCCACGTCGGTGGGGTGATTCAGATTCTGCGGGTCGCGCATTTCCGTGATGGTGAGCGATGCCTTGGCGAGGCGAGTTTCAATGGCCATCACGGTGGCGGCATCCTTGGCAGCTTGCGCTTCAGGCTCGCCGGCGAGCATGAACATATTACGGACGTGGTCCACATACTGTTTGCGCTGTTCTGCGGATTTGGCGTCGGTGCGGAAGTAGTAATCGCGTTCCGGCAAGCCTAGGCCGCCTCCGCCATAGAAGGAGATGACCTGGTTGGCATTGGCGAAGTCTTGGTCCGCGCCGAAGTCAAAAAAAGCGCCGACGCCAATGGTGTGCAGATGGGCGACCAGCACAGGCAAATCGCCGGCGGTTTGCAGTGCGGCGATACGGTCGAGCTCAGGCTTGATGGGCGTCAGGCCGAGCTTGTCGACGTTTGCCGTGTCCATGCAACTCGCATATTCGTCGCCGATTTTCTGCTCGTTGGGCGTGCGGTTCGGATCGGGCTTCGAGGCGTCTTCGAGAATTTGCTTCAGGTGCAGACGGTTCAGTTCATACAGCTCGGTGAAGCGGCCGTACGACGTCTGGTCCGGCGGCAGAGGATTGCGTTTGAACCAGCCATTGCAACTGTATTGGTAGAAGTTTTCGCAGGGGTTAACGGACTTGTCGATGAGGGAAGTATCGAAAACGCGGAGTTCGGGTGACGCAGGTGCGGACGATGTTGCGTTCTGGCTGAATGTGGGTGTGGCGGCAAGGAGTGCAATCAAAGCGAGGCCGGAAGGAGAGAGTACAGCGGCTAACCGTGACATGGCGAAACTCTAGCAGATTGGGGTGGGGTTGGTCGTCAATTGTGACCGGTACAATAGCAGATGGGCTAAAGCCTTTTTTTGGAGGAGCATCGAGTGGCGCAGCGCACGTTCAGCATTATCAAACCAGACGCGGTTAGCAAGGGATATGCGGGGGCCATTCTGGCCGAGATTGAGAAGGCCGGATTCAAGCTGATTTCGATTCGCAAGCAGACAATATCGAAGCGGCAGGCGCAGGGGTTCTATCATGTGCATGCGGCGCGGCCCTTTTTCAATGATCTGTGCGAATTCATGTCGTCGGGGCCTGCTTTACTGATGGTGCTGGAGAAGGACAACGCGATTGCGGATCTGCGCAAACTGATGGGCGCGACCAATCCCGCGAATGCTGAAGAGGGAACGATCCGCAAGAAGTTTGCAGAGTCGATCCAGGCTAACGCGATTCACGGCTCGGATGCGGACGAGACAGCGGCGTTTGAGATCGGATATTGGTTCGCGGGGTATGAGCTGATCTGAATCCAGTGATCAGTCGACAGTTGTCAGTGATCAGTTCGTAACGCCGGGCTTAATCAGCCGAAAAGGTTGTCGATCTTTTCGCGGAGCGCGGAGATTTCGCGCTTCAATTCAGCAACTGCAGCTTCCAATTGCGCAATGCGATCGTCCTGTTCGGGGGTGGTCGCTGCCACATTTTGAGCCGCGCCTGCAGTCGCAGGCAACGAGATCGACTCCACCGGACCCGAGAGCAGATGGGCGTAGCGCGCTTCCTTCGTGCCGGGCTGGCGTGGGAGCACAGCGACGAGTGAGGGCTCTCGCTCCGTCAGCTTTTGCAGACCGGCGAGCACGTCGCTGATCTCTTCAAAGCGATGCATGCGCTCGGTGCGGCCACGAAGTTCGCCCGGTGTCTGCGGGCCACGTAACAGCAAGACGCAAATCAGCGCGGTTTCAGCGCGGCTGAAGTTGAAAGCCTCGCCGAGCCAGTGCTCGTATTTTGTTACACGGCCATCGGCGGATCGGGCGCGGCCTGCGAGCCCTTTGTTTTCGAGGCCGTGGAGAGCCTGACGGGTGTCGTCCTCGTCGAGGTCCATCACCGGCTCGCGGTTCGAACGCTGATTGCTTGCGTTGATGAGCGCGTTCAGCGTGAGCGGATAGTAGTCGGGCGTATTGATTTCTTTTTCGACGAGTGCGCCAAGCACGCGGGCTTCGGCGGCGGAGAGCTTGATGGGCTCGGTAACCATGGGTCTATTGTGACATCTGGGTTCGCGTTATTTCCCGTTGTTGCGTCATGGTTGGAAAGAATTGTGAAGTGTCAGTTTCTTGCTTTCCCACCCATGCTCCGCATGGATGGGGCACCCAGGCTCTTCCTCGAGCCGACAAGACTACGCCGGTTCTTCTTCGGGCTTGCGGTTACGCGTCAGCAGGAAGTAAACAACCGGTGTGACAATGAGGCTCAGCACCATCGAAACCGCCAGTCCGCCGATGACGGCGATGGCCAGGGGTTGCAGCATCTGCGAGCCGGCGCCGAGAGCGAAAGCCAGCGGCAGCATGCCGCAGACAGCGGC
>NZ_JBARMD010000681.1:0-37320 GCF_049802275.1 Occallatibacter sp.
AGCTCGGCGTTGTGGATCTTCGGTGCTCCGGGGTCGATGACACTGATATCGCATCCGCGATCATGGCCCTTGGCCGCAGAGAGCGCACCCGCCTCGTTCCAGAACGCGCCGTCGCCGATGCCGGAAATCGGGTGCGCGCCGAAGATGTGGGGCACCTCCGCGCGGAACACATCGATGTCCACAACACTCAGGTTGATGTAGATCGGGCCGACGTGACACGAGTTCGCGTTGAGCCGTTGCGGGCCCGCGGCGGGATTTCTCAAGATCGCGGACACCACGTCCGGTGTCAGGTATTTCTCGCATGCGGTCGCGCCGTTGTCGATCCAGGCGCTGCCGCCGCCTGCTGTGACGGCTTCAGGCGCGGCAAACGCAAGTACCGCAAACATGACTGCAAAGACCGTGGTTTGTACAGGCCGGATGGAATGTCTTGGCATGATGTTCCTCCTTGAGGGCGTGAAACTTCTTGCTGTTGCGGACATGCTGGAAACTGACAACTCTCGATGAGACGTTGGGGCGAAGTGAATACTGATTTCACATGAATCAGATATGGATGCAGCGGCTACTGCCGGTCAGGGCACCTTGGATAGGGTGAGCGCAATTTTCTTTGCATCATCCTCGGGTGCGTTGGGGCGAAAAGTGATCTGGGCAATGCAGGAATTTGCCTTTCCAGGAACCTCCACGTGATAGCTCACAAGGGGAGGATTCCCGCCTGGCTTGTCGGCATAGAAAATGCGAGTATCTGAGTTCTCGAAGATCTTATCGACATCCAGCATCTTGAATGTCCCGGCAGAGAATTTGTGGAATCGCGTCCTCCCTGAGATCAGCATGGTCGTAGTCTGCTGGGGAGAATTAGCCATTCCAGGTTGAGCAAGCACGGTCCAAGTTGGTGGGACGGATATCTGACATGATCCGGTCTTGTCTTTTACCGTCTTCCAGCCGGACTGCGCGTTTAGCTCCATGGAAACAATGAGCATGGCGAGAATCAATGCTGACTTCATGGCAAACCTCGTCGGATGAGCGAATCTGAACGGCTTCGCCTCGTGAAGGTTATCTAGCGCAGGGGTTCGATCCTGAGTCAAACTAATCGACGGTAAAGGAAAGGCTAATCATTAAGAGCTTATAAATAAACGACTTGCGCCGCGAGGCTAATGAGCCAGGCCGGCGCCTGCAAATGCTAGACTGGGTGAACTCCTTTGCCCGAAGGATCCTTGACATGGATGACATGAATCGACCATCGCCTCTTTCATCCCGTGTTGCCTATCGATTTGGCCTTTTCACGCTGGACTCTTCAGCCGGGTTGCTACTGCGGAATGGTCTTCGCGTAAAGCTGCAAGACCAGCCGTTTCAGCTGCTTGCTTTACTGCTTGAGAAGAGCGGTGAAGTCGTGACCCGTGAAGAGATTCGGCAGCGTCTTTGGGAAACCAACACCTTTGTCGACTTTGACAAAAGCTTGGGCGTAGCAGTCCTCAAGGTGCGTGAAGCGTTGGGTGACAGCGCCGTCAATCCACGGTTTATCGAGACAATCCCGCGCCGTGGCTATCGTATTATCGCTCCGGTTTCTCTCGCAGTTCCCTCAGCCGGCTCGAACCAAGAGCTAGTTGCGCCACCGGCGAACGCGACATCCACTCAGCCTGTGCCTCATGAGACGGAGACAACCGCAGCTGGTTCCAACATAACTGCAAAGGTACATCCGGGGAGAACGAACCGGCGAAGACTTGGGCTGGTGATTGGGACTCTTGCAGTGATGTTCGGAATGGCATTTGCTGCTTTCCGTTTTCACTTGATCTTTCGCCCCTCCGCCACTCCAATTGCACCATCCCGCCAAACCAAGCTGCGGCGCTCAGTGGCAGTGCTTGGCTTTCGCAATGTTTCGGCCGGACACGACCAGGACTGGCTTTCCACTGCGTTCACGGAGATGCTGAACACAGAGTTGGGTGCAAACGGAGATCTTCGCCTGGTATCTGGGGAAGACGTTGCGAGTGTGAAACACGACCTTGCGCTGCAGGACGAGGATACTTTGTCAAGGAGTACCCTGTCGCATCTCAGATCAAGTCTCGGTGCCGATGTCGTCGTGGTTGGCTCTTACACCCTGCTCACTGACAGCGGGAAAAATCGGATCCGTTTGGACATGCGGGCTCAGGATACGGGTCTCGGTGAAACCATTTTTGAGGACTCAATTACTGGCGATGAAAAAGAGCTCTTCGACCTTGCTTCTCGAGCGGGCTCCCGGCTTCGGGAGAGCCTCAATCCGTCTCTGAGCCTGGCCCCCGGCATCGATTCAACGCCGTCTGGGGGCTCGACGAACGAGCTCGCATTACAGTTTTTCAGCCAGGGCCGCGCACGTCTCTACGAATTTGACTTTGTGGGCGCACGCGACCTGCTTAAGAGAGCCGTGGCTGCGGACCCAAACTTCGCCCTCGCTCACTCTGCACTTTCGAGCGCCTTCTGGGGCCTTGGATTTGAGGCGCTGGCCCGGGATGAGGGGAAACAAGCATTGCAGCACTCGCGCGATTTACCCCAGGAAACCGCCCTCGTGATCCAGGGCCAATACCAGGAGTCCATCGACGATTGGCCGGGCGCAACGCAAACCTATGACGCGCTGTTCATGCGCTTTCCCGACAATCTGACCTATGGATTGCAACTTGCCGGAGCCCAACTACACGTCAATCCAACAAACTCGGAGCAAACCCTGGCAAAGCTTCGAAGGCTTCCGGTCCCGCTTGGCGATGACCCTCGCATCGATTTGATGGAGGCGTCCGCCTTGATCGGCAAGGATTTGCCCAAAGCTCGCGCGGCAGCCCAGGAAGCGATCGCGAAGGCATCGGCGCAACACGCCACACTTATGATGGCTCGTGGGTACGGAATTCTCTGCCAGCAGGATTCATCGGCAGGAGTATCCATGGATCAATCGATCTCCGAATGCAATCTTGCGCGTGACAGCTATAACAGCGCGGGAGACCAGAACAACGCCGCTCGCACGGTCAACGATCTTGCTGGAATCTACTATCAGCACGGTGATCTGGACAAAGCCGAGGCAATGTGGAGAGAAGCGATCAAGGTCTTCCGCAATGTGGGCGACACTGAAGGCCTGGCAGCTTCTTCCAATAATGTAGGCGATGTCCTGCTGACACGAGGAAAGCTGGAGGAAGCTCAAAAATTGCTCCGGCAGGCGTCAACTGACTATGGGCTGACCGGAGATCGTTCTGGCATGGCGCTTGTCACGGTTGATTTGGGAGAAATCGCCTTGCAGAAGGCCGACTTGTCTGCGGCCAGAAGCAGCTACCAACGGGCAATTGCAATGGGCACCCAGATTGGCGACAAGAGTGTAACGGCTTATGGCCTGGCAGGCCTTGGCGATGTATTGATGCAGCAAGACCAGTTGGCCATGGCCCGCAAGCAGTATGATACGGCGCTCAATCTCAGAGAATACCTCGGCGAGAAGCAGACCATTCTTCAGACGAGAGTCGCGCTTGCGCAACTTGCGATCGAACAGGGCCATCCGGAGGGAGCAGAACCGGTTCTTCGACAATGTCAAGACCAACTTGATCAGGCACAGTTGTTTGACGATGAACTCGGAACTGGGCTTTTGCTCACCGGCGCTTTTTTCGATCAAATGAAAAATGCCGATGCCAGAAAGGAGATTGTTGCAATGCGTCCGCTTGAAGAGAAGACCCAAAACCGCGAATTGCAGCTCAGGTTTTCCATCGAATTCGCGCGGGTCCTACTGGCGGAGAACGACCTGCCGTCAGCTCGAAACCAGCTGGACACTGTTGTACGGGCCGCAGAGGCATCTGGGTTCATTGACCTTGCGTGGAACGCGCAAATTATCTCAGCCGAGGTGCAGGGGAAGAGTGGCGATAGGGCAAGCGCCATACACGAGTTGAAATCACTAGCCTCGCGAGCACGAAGCGCCGGCTCACTGCTCCGCGCACGCAAGGCCGATACAACTGCAAAAGCGATGGCCAACCCAGGTTAGCCGTTTCGAAGCGTGAGTTCTCCACCAGGCCGAACAACTTGCTTCCTAGCCGTTTCCGACACTGGCCGTGATTGCTCTACTCGTGGATTCGACTCCTCTAAACTCCGTGCCCTCCAGGGTTCTTCGCAGGACCACGAAAGTCCGTTCCGTTATTCGTGATGAAGGTCCAATCTCCTTCGAGGATGATCGCTTTCAATTCCCAATCCTTCTGCCCAGTGAGACCCAGATGATTGACGTGCGAGCAAACAAATCCCTTGTCAGTAGCCAGCCCGACCAAACTCGAGCTGAGATTTTCATCGACCAGCAATTTTTGCACGCTAAGGTCCTCCCATGGAGGCCTCTCGAAGATGCTTCTTCGAGACGGAAATCCTGCTCGATTCGGGCAGAGCTTTCCGCTTTGGTCGGCCTCGGAGAGGCCGAGCCCTCGCGTACAAAGAAGCGAGACGAAACTGCTCCTCGGACAGGCGCGGATACAGTTCTTTTAGCTCATCCATTGGAGTCTTCTCGTCTACGAGACTGGCAACGTCATAGACCGGAATTCTGGTGCCCTGAATGACTGGCGTTCCCGAAAGTATTTCGGGATCTTCAATCACCATCTGCTGTGCGTTCTGTAATTCCTTGAGGCGAGCGTTGACCTCATCCCAAATGTCTTGAATACCGACCTTGATCGTTCGCGATTCCTGCAGTTGGCAGGTTCGTAGCTCCGCCCAAGAAGGGCATCGGTTCGATCCTTCCGAAATCATTCGTTGCCGAGCATCAGGAGTGAGCCATTCCGAAGTTTCAAACCAAAACGCTATCCAGAGGCAAGCATCCCGCTTGAGTGTCCGGACGGTCGCGGTCCAATAAAGATTCTCGGGCAGGATTTTACGATCGATCGCCCGATTCACATCGTCGACGGAAACCCCGGCGACGACGGCCGCCTCAGTGGTTGTGAGAGTCTCAAAATTCAGCTCCATGGCACCGCACCTCGTAAATCATTATAATTCTTCCCAGATACGGGAATAATTTATCTTGAAGTCAAAAGTTCTGTTGAGTTTCGCCAGCGCTCCTTGGAGGATTGTGCCGAGAATTGTGCGGGCTGACCCGCCACGTGTCAGCCCGCCCATCAAGCCCAATTTAATTGAGAGTTTGGTGCCAATTTGGTGCCAATTAGCGCCGACTGTGCCGGTTTTGACGGCTATACCGGTTCATAACCCCTTTGCCGTCTGTTCCGTAAGTTGTTGATTCTCCATGGCATGGAAGAGGTCATCGGTTCGATCCCGATCAGGTCCACCAAATCCGCTCAACGATTTAGCGAACATTTCGAGATTTCCGGCTCCCCCTTCCAACCCAAGATTGAACCCAAGTTGCTAAGCGACCGCGCCGGTGAACTTAATGGCATCCAGGAATTTCTCCTGAGCTGCAATCTGCGCGGAGTTGACGCGGTGAAAATACTTGCCCGTGCTTCCTGTTGTTAGCCTTCTGACCGGACGCCGGCGTTTGCGGTTATTCCCACCTCGGACGTGATGCTTTCTTGATCGGACCCGAGGAAGAAGCTGAGAATCACTGCTCCGAATGCCACAGCCGCGAGATAGACGATAAACCGCGGCAGATAAGTTCCGGCACGGTCATACAGGTGTCCAATCCAGAGCGGACCGGTGGCACCACCGATGGCATAGGCCGTCCACGTAAGGCCATACAAAACGGAGAAATGCCTGCGGCCGAAGTAACGCGCGAGCAGGTAAGGTCCCACATCGGCCTCGCTTCCCAGCCCCACTCCAAGGATTGCCGCACCCAGCAGGGTCACCCATCCGCTACCGGCGAAAGCAAGGATCAGCATGCCCGCAGCCGATAAAGCAAGAACGAGAGACTGAATCCGTTCCGGAGAGAAGCGATCGATTGCGAACCCGATCCCGAGTCGGCCAATAATACCTGCTCCTCCGCGGACCGACAAAGCAAGTGCTGCAGTGGCGGCAAGCACACCGTGTTGAGTCAGGATGGAGGCAAGGTTCGTCACCAGCCCGTTTTCGCTGAATGCTGAAAGGATGGTGATAAGGGCGAGTATCCAGAAGGCGGCAGTGCGCAGTGCAGCCGCAACCGTCATGCCCGTGTCGGCGCGATGATCAGAGCGAACGATTGCGGCCTCTGGGCGATTGCGCACCAGCATCGCGGTGAGTGGAAAGCCCAGAAGTGCGATGCCACCCAAAAGCAGAAAAGCGCTACGCCACCCGTGATGCTCGATCATCCACTCAGTCAGAGGCGGAATCAGCATGGAGCCAATGCCGCTTCCGCTAAGCAGCAGGGCCAGCGCAAAGCCTCGGTGGCTTGTGAACCAGGTAAGGACAGTACGCGTATACGCAAATTGTGCGGTCGCGTTTGCAACAAGCCCGATTACGAAAAATGTGAGGTAGAACTGAACGATATGCGGGGTCAACCGGCTGAGCGCGGCCAGCCCAGTGGCGAAAACCAGAATGCCGGGAAGGATGATGCGGCGCGGGGGAAATCGATCGAGCAAAAGGCCAATGAGCGGCGAGACAAGTGCAACCGTAATGGCAGCTAGCGCGAATGCACCGCCCATCGCTTCACGTTTCCAGCCAAAGGCTGCGTGCAATGGATCGAGGAACAAGCTAAACGTGTAAGGCACGATCGGTGCGAAGCTTACCATCACCCCGGTAAATGCAGCAGCGAGTACACCCCATCCGGGATATTGAATCGTGGTCTCTTCATCTAAACGATGGGGATTCGCTCTCATTGATTACCAATTCTTCGAGCCAATGTGGTCAGAAGCTTTGTCAGTACAGACGTTCGCGTCCACGCGCCGCGGGCGCCGCGCATTCGAAGGTTCAGTCATATCTGGCCCAGCAAGCCACCCTGATAAGGCGAAGGTAGTCCAAAGCCGTTGGCAATGCGGTTGAAGGCGGCGAAGAGAGCTGTGATATGTACCGTTTCCTCCACTTGCGCCTCCGTCCAACCCGCGTGCATCGCGGCTTCCACATCGGCGCGGATCACGGCAGATGAGTTTGCGTTTACCTTTCCAGCGAACTTCAGCAGCGCCAGTTCCGCGCTTGTGAACAGTGGAGCATTGAGATCACCTTGCTGCAGAGCACAAATCATTTCCGGCGATCCACCCTGCGCTCCGAGCAAAGCGGCGTGACTATCGGCGCAGTATGGGCACGCGTTCTGCCTTGAGACAAAGGTGGCGATCATTTCCTTGTGTCGCCGGCTCAAAAGGCTATCCCCGAAGAGCAGTCCCTCCGCGATCTGTATCATTCCTTCGAGAAGCGCAGGGTTCGTGGCAAAGCACAGCAAAATACCGGGAAGATCGGTTCGGGCAAAGCGCTCGCGGTACTCCGCGAACAATGCCCGGACCTCCTCATTCGTCGTGTGTTCATCCACCAGCGGCAGATTGGTGGATGACGGCGCCACTCGGCGCCGTTCGAGAGCCTCCAGTTCTGGTAAATCAGACGACAATTCTGAGCTCATATCTCAAGTCTCCACTCGTGTGTGCCCTGAATCATCGGCTAATACATTCGTCCCACGCAACAGGCCCGTTTCCGCCTGCCGGGCAGTAACCGCAGCGCCCCGAACGACCGCGCCGCTGGGGTCCCTAACGGTTCCGCGAATGTTTCCTGTGATCTGCTGAGCAGATAAACTGATGCAAGAAAGTGCCAGAAATGCCAGCACATTGCGAACCATGTTCATGTTGTTTTCGGCCTCTCCCAGAAGACTTAGCACTACAAAAAGAGTGACGACATGGTTCGCGTGGAACCTGTCGACATGGATGGCCATGACGTATGCGCCACAAAACGTGCCGCATCATCAAAAGCTCGATGAGTTAGAGAAAGCTGGCAGGGAACACCAGGAGCAGGGCTCCCCCAAGTTCAAGGGAAGAAATCGCGGGAAGGGCTGCACGGAGGAACAGTAGTTGGTAGGTCGATGCGCTGTCTTGCATCGGTCGATGGGTAGGTGACTCAATCCTTAGGTGGAGTCTCCCGTAGAACACGCCAAGACAATGTGGCCCACGTTGTTGTCATCGGCGAGCGCATTGACGTTTTATCGCCGACTGAGGTTATACCGGTATTTCTGGTTTGCCGACAGTCGATAACATTAGCAAGTGAGTTATACGCGGCTGCAACTTTCACCTGCCTGAAGCGCAAGGTGGACAGCGGCATCGTCCAAATTACAGGGTGCTGGTCGTGTGGCCGGCAAACTGGAAGTCAATTTCCGGCAGCGGGTTTGTCTTCGTGATCGCTCCGCAATTCAAGGTCTCAACCGTCGTGCGCAGACAAAGCGCCATTGAGCTATTCAAGTCGAAATCTTGCCGGCAAATGGCCGAAAAACCGACACGTGTCCCAGTTGGCAACGATTCGGCAACTTGGCTTGATCTCGTTTATCGATGCGTGAGTTGGCGATTTTACCTGAATTGACGACAAAGTATTCGCTGAGCTTCCGGCTCGTCGATAAACACAGCAAGTGCTCTAGATTCGGCACTATTGCCCCCCAAAGGATCGCTAAAGCGTCCGTTGCATCCCCTCGAAAAAGATGACCAAAGAGTTCATGAGCAATGTTTCCATAAGGTCTTGGCTTCCCATAGCTATCGATCGAAATAACCCGCATGCTCCCCGCAACTCCCGTGCTATCATATGGTTCTCCGGCCAACGGGTTGGCATTCCCAGGCTCTTTCCCAAGACCTCCAATCACGACATTGGTCTACTGAAATTGTGAATACGACCCAATGGTTGAGCTCTAACAAGCGGGTTAGCCATGCTTTCCACTCACTGGGAGGAAGTAAAGGCCGTCTTTGAAGCTGCTCTTCTTCTCGAAGAAGGAGAACGGGAGGCATTTGTTGCGAGTCGTTGTGGAGAGGATCGCCAGCTGGCGGGGGAGGTCCATAGCCTGCTTGCCGCGGATCGGGAATCAAGCAAGTTCCTGGAGGTAGCTCTCCTGCGGAGAGCAGCAGTGTATTCCTCCCTGACGGAGGGCGGACTTCTTGTAACGGACGACATTCTTTGCGGCCGATTCAGAGTTCTCGCCTACCTCGGCGAGGGCGGTATGGGTCAGGTCTACAAGGCAGTCGATCTCGAGCTTAAACAAAAGATCGCTATCAAGGTCATCAGACCGGATGTCGCCGATATTCCAGGTGTACTCTCACGCTTCAAGCGCGAAGTAAATGCGACCCGAGTCGTGACTCACCCCAATGTCTGCAGGACATTCGACCTTGAAACCCATACTCCGCCTGAAGGGAAACCCGGGGTCCCGATCACGTTCCTGACAATGGAGTTGTTAGTCGGAGAGACGCTCGCACAGCGGATCAATCGAACAGGACCTTTACCCTCGAAGCAGGTTCTCGTCTTCGCAATCCAGATCGCACGTGCTCTTCAAGCTGCACATTCTGCGGGCGTCATCCATTGCGACTTGAAACCCTCGAACATCTTCTTGTCCGGCGCAGAGAACGATCCACGGGTCGTCGTGACCGACTTCGGAATCGCAAAGCTGATACGACTGCAGGAACAAACCCCACACTCGCAGCTTACAGCTTCGGAACTGCCGGGCGGCGCAACCGTCGGAACACCGTTCTACATGGCCCCGGAACAGATCGAAAAAGGCGACAGTTCCCCCGCGACTGATTTATATTCCTTTGGCCTCGTCCTATACGAGACGCTCACCGCTCAAAAACTCTCACCCTATCGACGATTACGCAATGAGATTGAAGCAGCTTTGAGCAGCTTGAATTCGACCGCCACGGGAGAGTTCCCCTCAACCGACGGCAAGCTTTGGATCGACGTGATTGCGCGCTGCGTGCAGCCAAATCCCGGCGATCGATTCAGAAGCGTGGAAGAATTACTCAACTCACTGGAGACTGGGTCGAGCCGCCTTCCCGAACATTCGCAAGCGGTTCGGACCAACGCGGTGAATGCCAGTGGAAGTGTGCCGGGAAAATGGGGAATCCTTCACTCGACATGGACCGCGATCCCCATGTCTCTCCGCTTGCTCGCGCTTTTAATTGTCATCCTGGTGCCCTCGATTCTCATCTGGCGTTATCGCCACACGGCTCTCATTGGTGATAACGTCAGTACTCCCACGACCATTTCTTCAGTTGCTATTTTGCCAATCGTCGGCGCGGGAACTGGCTCTCACATTGCTGCGCTCGCCGAGGGCATTACGTTGAACCTCACGAATGATCTTGCGCAGGTATCCGGATTGAGGGTTCCCTCGCAAAGCACAGTGAGCGATCTGGGCAAGGCAACCGACACGGAGTCGGTCCGGCGAAAGTTGAATGTCGATGCTGTTGTTAATGGGACAATCGTGAATGTCGGCGATTCCAAACTGCAAATGGAACTGGTGGATGTCCGCACCGGGTTTCAACTATGGAGCCAGAGCTATACGCTCAAGCAGATGGAAGAGCCCGCTCTGGCCGAAGATATCGCCCGAGAGATCAGTTATCAAATCAGGACACGCAACGATAAGGGTTTGTCGCCCGGTCGATCGCGCAAGCACTCTAGCGTCCCTGCTGCCGAGGCGGCGTTCGTTCAGGGGCAGAGTGCGCTTGCCGAACACACCTATGACGGGTTCGAGAGAGCGGTCAAATTCTTCCAGCAGGCAGTCGATGCGGATCCGGACTTTGCGGCAGCCATGGCGGAACTCTCGCGGAGTTACGCGCTCATGGCCATTAACAATGGCAGGCCTGAACCTCCCATTGAGCTTTTGAACCAGGCTGAGGCCACAGCCCGCCGTGCTCTTCGTCTCGATAGCACGCTGGCCGCGGCATACACTTCGCTGGCACAAGTGGAAATCCTCAGGGACTATAACTGGAGCGGCGCTGAAGAGGACTTCAAGCGAGCCGAGGAAGTCGAACCAGATTACATTCCGGCACACCTCTCGTATGCCCTGCATCTGTTGACCGCGCGGGGTCGCTTCGCGGAGGCACGGGCTCAATTGACGTATGCGGATAGAGAGGTCCCGAAGACGCTGGGTACGAGCCTCACGGAAGCAGCCGTAGCTTATTTCTCGAGAAGATACGAGAGCTCAGCTCGTCAATTCGAACAGATCAGAAATCAATTTCACACTTCCGCGATCGCAGTTGAGCTTGAAGCTCAGGATTACCTCGCTCTCAACTTACCGGCCCAAGCGTTAAAGGTGCTGGTCGACGCACCGCCGGATCCATCAGCGCCCCCAGACCTGAGGGACGCACTGCGTGGGATCGCTATGGCACGAATGGGACAGCGACAAAATGCTTTGGCGGAGTTGAAACGGCTTGAGAAGTCGAATCGGAGTGTTGATTCCAGTTATTACGTTGCTGCGCTCTATGCACAATTGGGGTACAAAGACAAGGCATTCGCTTATCTCGAGAAGTCTCAGGAGGACAGAAGAGCAGATATGCTCTTCGTGGGCGTCGATCCCTTGATGGACCCATTGCGATCCGATGCACGATTCAAATCACTCATGTCGAAGCTGAACCTGCTCTGATTCTTTCTTTCAATCGGCAAGAAGATTGTGTATCGGCTGCCAAAGAACAACTGGAGGTAACGAAAGCATGACCCGTCAACAGATGCTCGAACACTTTGGAATCTCAGACGAGAACTTCCGCGACTACTTGAGGAAGTACTGTTCCTTTCTCAATTCACTCGATCGCAAGCAGCGGGAATTTCACTACGATTATGCGGGGAGAAGTACGGTTGAAGAGGTTGCGGCAGCGCTCGGTCCTGATGTGACGGCGAGGGATGTCGAGCACTTATTTGCTGAGTGTCCTCCCGTTCATGGCATATGTATCGCCTCGTGTTGCCGAAACATCTAGTGCTTCTCCTTCAATTGAAGTCGAAGTCCAGGCCACTCCCCAAAGTAGTAGGAACTCAGCGCACCGTAGCACCCGAAGAAACATTCCGTCGGGCTTACGCAGAGGCGTGCGCGCTGGGGATGACCCGGCTTGGGGATATCACCGGTATGGACCGCCTTGGTATCCCAACCTATTGCGCGATCGTTCCAAAATCGAGAGATGTTATCTCTGTTTACACGGGGAAAGGGATCGATCGAATTGACGCCAAGGTTGGAGCGCTCATGGAAGCGATCGAAAGGCAGACTGCCTTGCGCGCGCAATTACCCATCGTGATTGGCAGTGTTAACGACCTGCGCAGAGACCATGAAGTTCTGGATCCGAGTGAGACCACGCTGGAACTCCTGCCTGACTATTCGGAAGCTCGCGAGTATTCCTGGGTGCTCGGGCACGAACTCCTATCGCAATGCGCCGTTCTTGTGCCGGCGGAGATGGCAGGTTACCTCTGGGAGAACCTTTTGCCCGGCCCGTTCGTCCCGTTTAGCTCCACCAATGGGCTGGCGTCGGGAAACATCATAGAAGAAGCAATTTTCCAGGCGCTGTGCGAGCTTATCGAGAGGGATGCATGGACTCTCGCTGATATTGGGGCACACCTGATTCCCTGGACTCGCAGGCGGCTAGTGGAACCAGAAACCGTGGATTCAGGAGAAGATGACTTTGAAATGTTTCAAAGCCTGGAACTCGAAAACGATCGAGTGCTGGAGCTTTTTGAATCTGCGGGGTTGCGCCCCGTAGTCCACGACATCACGTCGGATATTGGGATTCCGACGGTCTTCGCTGCCGTGCTCGATGACGCATTTCCCGATCTCCCGATGATTCATGCGGGACTGGGAACACATCCCAATGCCCACGTTGCGGTGAGGCGCGCATTGACTGAGGCCGCGCAATCACGCTGTGTTGATATCCAGGGAGTACGCGAGGATCTGTGTCCGGCGGACGCCGATCAAACCGCCTTCAATACTCATACGAGCCGTATCTCCGCCGTGAATCACAAGGTTTGGACGATCAACCATTCTCGCGTCCGCAAGAAAGTTTCGGCACTCCCATCGGCCGTTTACGACGACGTGCAGGAGGATCTCGATCACATTCTTTCAAGACTGGAGCAGTTTGGTATCCGTCAGGTGATTGTGGTTGATCTCACCCCTGACGGCGCGCCCTACTCTGTCGTCCGAGTTATTGTGCCCGGACTTGAAACCTGGTCAGTCAACCACGCCAGGCTGGGGAAGCGTGCACTGGAGTTTTGGCGGACCCATGTCTGACACAGCCGTTTACCTGGGGCCGACACTTGCTCGTTCGACAGCACAGTCGTGCCTGGACGCAACCTATCTGCCGCCAATCAAGCGTGGAGATCTCGCTATGCTGCCATACGAGATCCAGGTTGTTGGAATTATCGATGGCGTATTTCATCAGAGCCTGGCGGTCTCGCCGAAGGAGATTATTGCACTCCTCGATCGCGGAGTGCGTGTCTATGGCGCATCCAGTATCGGGGCGCTGCGAGCGGCGGAAACGCACATGTATGGCATGATCGGCGTGGGTGAAATCTTTGCGATGTATCGCGATCGCGTGATTGACGCGGATGATGAAGTGGCCGTGGCGTACGAGCCAGTTACTGATCGCGCGGTTTCCGAGCCCCTCGTAAACATTCGCTCGGTGCTACGCCTTGCCGTTACCCAAGGGATAATTTCCGGCCAGGAGGCCAGCGAGATCATCAGCACGATGAAGGGCATCTACTACCCGTCAAGATCGTATGAACTTGTCGGGCGTATGTGTCCGGCTCTGGGGCCCTTCCTCAAAGCTGCGCGCTATGACCAGAAGAGGGATGATGCCATGCTTCTTCTTCGCACGATGGCTGGACGTAGAACTGAATTACCAATCTCGGCTTCGTGATCCAGAGGAATTCTTCTAGTGGTTCACCGCCGCCCGGGAGCTCTGCGAGAGCTCGTGGTACAACCAGGCCTTTGCGATACGCCAGTCCCGCTTCACAGTTCGTTCCGAGATCCCGAGTTCCACACCGATCTCGTCCTCGTTGAGACCTCCGAAGAACCTCATCTCCACTACCTTCGCCTGGCGTCGATCGAAGGCTTCCAGTCGCCCCAGCGCTTCATCCAGTTCCAGTATGTTGACTGTGGACTCTGCTGCTGCGGACAACTCACCTATTTCCATACTTACCTGGTTCCACTCAAGCCCGCGTTTTTCAGCATGTTTGGCTCGCGCGTGGTCAACGAGAATTCGACGCATCGTATGCGCAGACACAGCAAGGAAGTGAGACTTGCTTTGCCAATCGATGGCATGCATATTGCGGAGCCTGAGGTAGGCTTCATGAACCAATGCGGTCGGCTGGAGCGAATGGTCGGCGCGCTCGTTGCGCATGTAGCTCCCGGCGATCCGTCGCAACTCACGATAGACAAGGGGGATCAGACGCGCTTCGGCATCCGCGTTGCCAAGCTTCATTTGGGCAAGAAGCTGAGTGATTTCGCCCGGCTCGAAGTTCAAACTCCACCTCCAAGTTGGCCACTTTCGCCTAAGTCTACTCCGTTTAAGAATGGGTTGGTACTGGCTCGGAACACTAGCTCGGACTGACGAGGGGTTCTCCACCACGATAAAGTAGCTCAAATAACGTCCAGTCGTCAGTGCGTTCCAGGTTTCCCTGAAACTTCGAAACATGTTCGAAGATGGATTCCACGCTGGACAAATGAGTGCGGCTCTCGAGCCCGTTGTCTCCAAACTGTTCCCCTTGAAGATTCTCTGCTTCGGTGATGCCATCCGTGAAGATCAGGATTCTGTCTCCAGTTCCGAGTTCACAGGTCTCCGACCCATATTGCGCCGACCTGACGAGACCCACTACAAGGTTGCTCCCCTCCAGTCGACGTACGCTTGTGCCGTTCACCAGAACAGGGGGAATATGCCCGCAATTCACATACTCAGCCGTTCCGTTTGTACGGAGCTTGAGCAGGACCATAGTGGCAAATTTTCCTGTTGCCCGGGAGCAAAGAAACTCATTGACCATTCCCGCGATTGCCGTCAGGGGCCGACCAGCTAGCATCTGCGCGTGAATGATTCCCTGAAGCATGGCTGCCACAATGGCGGCAGGCACTCCCTTGCCGGACACATCGGCGACAACAGCACAGAGCGTATCAGTCAAAGCAATTGCGTCGAAGAAGTCGCCACCGATGGTGCGACACGGTACCGTTTTGCCTTTCAGACGTGCATACGAAACATCCGGAAGCCTTATTGACATGAGTTCTGAGTGAATGTGTGCGGCGACGGCGAGTTCTTCCGCAGCATTTCGTATATCCAGGTTTGATTCGCTTGGCGTTACCCTCCGTGGTGTCTCCGTGCGGTGATTGGCAGATGCATGGGCTTGTGATTCTCTATCCCCAATCGACATGGGTTTCGGGACGAGAGAAGTCCAACCCTGCACTCTTTTGAGCCTTCTGAGGTTAGCCGAGATGTGGGCGAGAGTCGTCATGGCGATATCCAAGGAGCATGCCTGAGTTAACGTTGAGAAAGCGGCCGTAACGAGCCTTCGAAATACAGGGGAAGCAGGGCCAGGGCGTACCAGAGATCCACGGAAAAGACAAAAATGGCCATGCTCCAGAGGTGCGTTTTCCCCAGGCGCATGGCCACTTTATGGGTGACATCACCTTGCAGCAACCAGGGTCTGTTCTCCCTTGGGCAGCTTCGCCTCAAGAGAGCGAGACCGTGCCTGCTTCTCCGCTTTTCCTTGCGTGACATCAAGGTTCAGCGAAGAGACGGTGGGGCACAATACGCGATGGAGGAAGTACTGATCGCCGTACTTGTCAAAGACCAGCTCGCTTCCTGAATTAGATTCGTTGAAGCTTGGGGAACTCGTGATGGTTGCGGTTTTGGCGAGATCCGCGCTTCGAAGTTGGACGATCGATTCCAGTGGCGATGAGATTGTGTATTCACCGGCCGGCATCCAGGTGTCGCCGACTCTGAAATCGAAAGGGATGTTCGCTTTGATAGCGGGCTGTTGAGCGATGGCACCGGTACACGTTGCCAACGCGGCGATGCTGAGCAGACCAATTGCTGAAATCCGGTTCATGTGAGTATCTCCTCTCGGGGAAGCGTCGTTGATCGACCGCCTTCACTCTTAAAGGCGAGACGCTCTCGAAATTCAGGACACCTATTCAACTCTTTTTCGATATTTCTATTTCGTACCTCTGCCCGAGGAGGGGGAGTTGAAGAAGTCACTCAATCTGGATGCACCCAGAAGAACGGCCTTCAAGAAGATTCAATTCGATCCGCGTCGAGGCTAGTGCGTTTCTGAAGGCGCACTTCCTGAAACAGTGCGGCGCTCCGATGTCATATCTTGGTCGCTGTTTCCACCGGATTGCGAGTCTCTCTAAGGGTCCGATCACGGACCACTTCATCTGGGAGGGCAAATACTTCCCACCGTGCGAGCCAGTCGGCGTAGCACCCTGGGAGATTCAGCATCGGGATTGACGGACATGAGCTGCCGCATTCGTTCGATATGGTACGAACCGCACGCGCGCGAAAAATATGTATGCGGCGGAGTTGTGACGTTGGGCACCGCCTGTTGCCGTCTCACCATTGATCGTTGCATCCGTGAGCGGATCATTATGTGGGGAGCCAAATGCGAAGAAGCTGGGTCGCCGTGCGCATCTAGTGCAGAGGTTGATGGACGAGCAAGATCTGTCGCGCCGTAAAGCGACAGAGATCGTGAACATTATCCTTGAGCGGATGATCACGGCGCTGAAGCGGGATCACGAAGTTGAATTTCCTTTAGGGAAGCTGAAGGTGGTGCCTCACCACCACCGTATGCAGGAAGGCAAGTTTCTTGACCTGTTCGAGAGGTTGATCGTAATCCTGCAGGACAGGGGAGGTTTTCGCCGCCTCCTCGTTCGGGAATAGGTACATGACGAAGAGATACACGCGAAGACGACAAGGAAGAGAAGTCTTGTTTTCATTCTGGTCAGCTCACCAGGACATTGGATGGATCGGACGATAAGGGCTCGGATGGCTTTTTGGGATTCTCAACCTGTTTCCATTCAAGAATCTTGAGGTCAAGAACGAAGATTGCATACATGACGGGCACCTGCAGCTTGGTGATGACGGTTGCGATCAGCAGGCCACCGATTTGCGCATAGCACAGCGGCTTCCAAAGCGGACCACCGTGGAGGGCGAGTGGAAAGAGCGCAAGTACGGTGGCAAACACGGTGATGAGCACCGGCCGCAAACGCAGAATGCCGGCATCGATGAGAGCATTTTCGAAGTCGTCACCTACAGCGTGACGCTCTTCGATGTAGTCGAACAGAACGATCGAATGGCTGACAATAACACCCACAAGACTAGCCACGCCAAGAAAGGCCATAAAGCTAAACGCCTCGCCCATGATCCACAGAGCGAGAAACGCACCGATCATGCCATACGGAGCGGCTGCAAGCACCAACAGCGGCTTGATCGCGTTCTTGAACTGGAAGAGCAACGCGAGAAAGACTGCGACAGTGGAGATCGCCATCACGAGTGCCAGATTCTTGAAGCCGCTCTTGGTCTTGTCGTACTCGCCGCCGATCTGCATCTGATAACCCGGAGGCAGAGAAGCCTGGAGCTCCTGGAGCCGCGGCATGACGTCCTTTAGAACCTCCGAACTTAGATGTCCTTGAGCGGGGAAGCTGCGTATGTTCATCGCGCGGAACTGCTCATAGCGCACGATGCGCCCGGTTACAAGATCATGATTCACGCTGGAAATCTGGGAGAGCGGAATCTTCGAGCCGTCCTGTGAGGCATAGAAATAGAGATTTTCCACATCGGAGAGATGAGCGCGATCTGCCATACGCGCTCGCACAACAATGGGAATTTGTTTCTGCCCTTCCTGCAGGACGCCAACAGTTGACCCGCTGGTGGCGGCAGTCGAGGAGTTGGCAACATCCATGTTGGTAACGCCGGCAAGATTGGCGCGGTCAGGATCGACCGTCAATTCGACCAGGGTGTTATCGTCACCCCACTCATTTCGAGTGCGATCGGCGAGTGGAGAGGAGCGAAGGATCCCTTCTACCTGGTCTGCGATCCGCCGCAAATTGCGAATATCCTCATCCTCTTGCCTTGCATCCACGTCCGCGGTGCTGGAGACCCGGATCTCGATCGGATAGTCAACTCGATTGGTCAAAAGCTGGCGCGCATCCAACCGCGCTCCGGGGATTGACGCGGTAAGCACGGGCTGGAGTTCACGAACGAATTCCGGAGTCATCTCCTAGTCAGTGACTTCGACGAGCACTTGCGCGTAATTCAGCTGCTGCAGCTGCGGCGATGCGGAGAACCAGAAGCGCGGGCCTCCGCCGCCCACAAAGCTGGTGATGTATCGGAGTACAGGTTCCTGGCCTTTGCCGGGGTGCTCGGCGGAAAACTTCTCCGCCTGTTTGCGCACAATCTCTTCCACCCTGAGCGCAGTATCGTTGGTAGCCCCGAGATTCACATCATTCGGCAGCCAGACGTCGATATACGACCAGTACTGCACATCCTCAGGGAAAAAAGCGACTTTGAGCTGGGCAAAAATTATGCCGCCGATCACAAGGAATACCAGGGATCCAGCAAAAAACATCCATCGATGTTCGATAGAGTAGCGCGCGATTCGAGCATACCAGCCGTAAACACCCGCCTCGCGCATCTCCTCGATTGTTTTTACGGCCTTCTTCTGGGGACGCAACAGGTAGTAGGCCAGAAACGGCAGAAACGTCATCGATACAAGCCGTGACGCGACCAACGCACAGGTCATGACAACGGGCAGGCTGTAAAGGAAGTTTCCAGTGCTACCGGTCACCATAAGAAAAGATAGATAGGCGACGATATTTGTAACCGTCGCATACATGATTGCAGTAGCCAGCTTGGTGGGACCAAGCCATGCCGCGACAGAGTTCGGATAGCCCTCTGCCATGGTTCGCTTGATCGAGTCACCGGCAAGCACTGGGTCGTCCACCAGAAGTCCCAGCGCGATAATGAGCGTGGCGACCGAGGTCTGCTGGATATCGATACCGAGCAAATACATCGCGCCGAATGTCAGTGCCAGGGTTAGCGGCATCGAAACAGCCATCACACCGCCGAACGCCATTCCCAAAAGCCCAGCCACGAGACCAGCACGACGAGTGCGATGGCCTCGTAAAGCGCGTCCATGATGAAGGGAACGAAAGCCGAATTATTCTCGCTTGTCTTGCTCATTCCGCCACGGTCTGACCGATTCAAAGGCCGGGCAGACGTTCTCGAAGCTGGTTCTCAAAGCTCCCGTGGCCGCCAACGGCTCCTTGTTTGTCAGTCGTGTTTGGCCTGGAACCAAGAGATAAAGTTCCTGTCCGCCTGCAACATATGCTTTGCGATGACATCGTGAACGAGGAAGCGAAGAAGGCCGCCTTCGGACTTTTCTCCGCGTTCAAACTGGCGCGTGAGCCTTCCAGCCTCCTCGAAGAGTTGACGATGCATTTGTCCGTGCGATTTCGCATCAGGGTATCCCGCCGATCGCAGAATATTTTCTTCATCGCGGAAGTGCTCTCCGACACGGGCGACCAAAGTATGAATTGAATCGAGAATTTCGCTGTCTTCTTGGCCGCTGGTGATTTCGGCGATGATGGTGTTAGCCATTTGAAAAAGTGCACGGTGCTCAGTATCGATGACACTATTACCGCTTTCATAGGCAGGCTTCCAATGAAGTGCGAGCATTGGCGACAAGCACCCTTCACGAGCAATTTCCCGCGCGGCATCCTCTCCATCGATCATGACCTGATTTCGGCCGTCACGCTTAGCACTATACAGACAAGCGTCAGCACGCTCGATTAGAGAAGCAAATTGTTCATCTTCGCGATGAAGGGCAGCTCCTATGCTCGCTGTGATGCAAATGCCGCCATCGAATTCAGTCGCTTCCACTTTGGTGCGAAGCCGCTCCGCAACATTACGCGCCTCTACCAAGGTGGTCTGAGGAAGAAGAGCGACGAACTCCTCGCCGCCCCATCGGCCAAGGATATCGACAGAGCGCAGGCATCCGCGCGCTATGTCGCAGAATCCACTTAAAACGCGATCGCCGGCGCTGTGACCGTATGTATCGTTTACAGCTTTGAAGCGATCGAGATCGATCATGACGAGCGATACGGGATTGCCATAACGGTCGGACCTCATGAGTTCGAATTCAGATCTCTCCTGAATCCTGGCCCGGTTCACAACGCCTGTCAGTGGATCGGTTGAAGCCTGCTGTTCGAGCAACGCTTCTTTAAGCTTTTCCCGCGTTATGTCACGCACCGTGAAGATGAAGTACATTGGCTGCCCATCTACGTTTCTGACCAATCCGCGTGTAACCTGGGCCAGCAGAAGTCCTTCGCGCTCGCTAAGAAAATGTCGCTCAAAAACTGCTTCGAATTTGCCGGTCCTGGCAGCGAGCTGAAGATCGGCCAGCGCCAGAAGCCGTTCTTCCGGAGCGCAGATTTCCATCAGATTTGTACCCTTGAGTTCCCTTCCCGGCATGCCAAGGGTGTCAGCCAGGCACTTGTTCGCCTCAAAGATATTGCCCTCAAGATCGATTAGGCCGATGCCAATATTTGCAGCCTCGAAGCCAAGCCGAAACCGCTCGCTCTCTTCAAAACATGCAATTGTATGAAGGTTCCGTTCAGTCGTGGCTGCACCTTCTTCCGGCGCATCGAAACCCGGTTTGATGAGGGAATTCGAATCCGCCACGTCCTCCACGGGTTTCAGATTCATCGATTCTCTGCGATTGATAGTGGATTGCACAAACGTTGCCCCCTGAGCCTTGGTCTTGAAAGGAAGAGAGAAGGAAGACAAATTGCTCATCGTTTCGAGTTAACCCATCGCCTTGAGACCTGCGTCCATCGGAAATGACCCATCCTTAGATCGACTTATGTACTCTGCTAGCGAGAGACAGTCCGCCGCCTGGTGAAAATCATGCGCGACTCGAACACGCATCCCTAAAACCGCTGTCCGATACCTAGTGTGGCGGCGTTGAATCCGTCGTAACGACCAGTGCCGTGCAAGAAAGTGCCGGTAAATATATGCCCTGCCGTAAAGTCAACTTGTGTGCGATAGGTAATGTTCCAGCGTGCTTGAGCGTCCGGCTCCTGACCGATGAAAGTGCCTTCGGATCCGTTCGATGCAATGATCATCTTTCCGCTGGAGTAAATTCCGTCCTGTCGGTTCGCCAGCCAGAAGAAGTTATCGGCAAAACCCAGTGAGAGATTCGGCCGCGCTCTGAATTGGAACCCGGCCCGGGTGTGCTCCAAATTTGCCCAGCAGAACAGGTCAGAAACACCGAATTTGTCATGCGAACTGGGAAATAACGTGTCGAATGTTCCGTGAATGCCATCTTTCGGGTTTTGGTCACCACTTCCGCGATTGAACTCGGCATACATGCGGGTCAGATGCCGAATGTCAGGCAAAGTGAATCCCGCGACCAGGTGCGTGGCCCACGCCGAAATTGAATCATGCGCTACCGACCCGCGTTGTATAGCCGATTCCATCCCATAATCCAGACCGTATGGAAGCTTTCCGACCAGTCGCAGTCCCACTGTTTTTTCGTCCAGATTTCCAGTCTTCACCAGTTCCCCTTTGACTTTGTGCTCCATCCTCCAAAACAGATATGGCTCGATTATGGCCTTGGGAACAATCCTGTTCGATGAGATGTAAATACCATCAAAATGTTCGCCGGGCGTAGGTGTCGCTGAGCCCTCGGCGTAGATCTTGTCCGAAGCGCCGCTGAAAGTGTCAACGATGATTCCCCAATGTTGAATTGTCAGGCGCACAGCATCGAATGATCGTCCAACATTAGACCAATTTGGATCCGCCACCAGCCTTCCTTCGCCAAAGTCCAAACCCTGGCGACCAACCCGGAGACTCAATGGTCCCACTTCTGAATTGCCGACATTCATATACCCGAGACGAAAATCGATTGGGTCTTGTTGCGACGCAGGAGCCGGCGTCACATTTGAAAAGAACACGCGCGCGTCCTGGCCCTGGCCAACAAACTTTAGCCAGGGCAACGGGGCGGCTTCGAAGTCGAGCCGGAGACGGTTGAGCAGATAAGTGCTATCGCCCGACTTGAAATCGACATCGTATAACGTCTCACCGCGCGCCCGCTCCTCACCGCCAAGCTTTAGCCACTTTGGAAGTTCAGAATTCAGATAACCGGTTGGCATCGTATTGATTTTGGCTTGACCATCGGCGCTTTCTACCCATTGCGATATACCCGCGACGAGCAGCGATCCCAACAGCACTTGGATGGCTAGCTTCATGACCTTTCGCACCTCGGGAGTCATAAAACAACAGGCGACTCTCGATCCGTCTATCGGCGCGGAAGGCGGTGCACATCAGGAGCATTCAAGACTTGCCGTATTCGTCGCTGCTCTTTGAGCGTCCACGGTCTCGAATGCGTTTTGCTGCGGAGCCATCGCTCCTCTCTAGTCGCCTGTTACCTTTTTGTGCTGTTGAGGTGACGACGGAGTGAGGAGGCGAGATGGCATGCGATGGTTCGCAGTCCAGGCAGCTATAAGCTATTTCTGTGAAGTTTCTAATTATCATCGCCGTGATCGGTGCATTCTCTGGACCATCCTCTTTCTCATCGCAAACGCAGCCGCTCAGATCGGCATGTAACGCTCGAAATGATGGTAAGTTTTGGCCGGAGAGAGCAAATCACGATTCACATGCGGCGCGGCAGTTTCTCCAGTCCGGGGAACTCGAAATGTGTTCGCTCGTGGTTTGGAAATATAAGTGGGAAAAAATGAGCATGAACGCTCATCCAGAATCGACAAAAAGGGAATCGCCTGCAGACAGTCAAGATCTGACCAGGGGGAGTTCTAAAATCGGGAATTAGTGCCTGCCTGCCCTTCGCCATAGCAGCCGATCCGGTTCAACCCAAGGCTCAGGTCTGAAAAACCTCCTAAATCGGCTCATCTGATAAATCCAGGGCAGCGCAAACAGCCTTTCCTATTGAATCGAGGTAAACCCGCGCCCGTGCGATTGGGTTCTTGCCTCGCGGTTGTTCCAATCATCGCAGCACCGTCAATTCCGCACTCTTCAAAAAACTCGGCAACCTCGGTTGCTATCTTTAAACATTGACAGCAGCCAGTTCAATGTGGCTCTCTAGATTCTCCTCTTCGAAGGACCTTGCGCGAAGTTAATATCGTCGTGCTGGTGGGCGATCTCGACGACGCCAGGATATTGACAATGATTCAGAAAGGCTGATCTATGAAGAATCGCTACACAGTTTCACGGCGTGCGTTCATCATGCAGGCGGCTGCTGCCTCGGGATTGACCATCGCGAGCTCTGGTGAAATTCTCGCAGAGGCGCAGAAGAAACCATCTGGGTCGCCGATTAACCCTGACCAGGCATTGCGCGAACTCCTCGAGGGCAATAAGCGCTTCCAGAATGGACAGACCACGGGCCCACGGCGAAATCCCGCGGATTTTCGCAGCCTCGCCGCGGCTCAATATCCGGAGGCGATAATCGTCAGTTGCGCGGATTCGCGAGTGGCTCCCGAGATACTGTTCGATGTGGGAATAGGCGACATTTTTGTTATACGGGTGGCCGGCAACGTCGTCACCGGCGCGGGCGTAACCGTCAAAGGCAGCATTGAGTACGGAGTTGCGGAACTGAATGCGCCTCTCATCATGGTGCTGGGTCACAGCGGCTGCGGCGCGGTAAAGGCTGCTAAGCAACATATTGATGCGAAAGATCCACTACCGGGCGCAATCGATGGCCTTGTGGAACTCGTCAAACCGGCTGTGGCGCAAAGCAAGGGAGAACCCGGCGATCCGCTGGAAAATGCAATTCGTAAAAATGTAGAACTCGGCGTTGAGCGGCTGAAGAACCTTGAGCCGATCCTGGCGCCGAAAGTGAGAGAGGGCAAGCTCAAGGTCGTCGGAGCTGTTTACGACCTGCGTAATGGAGAAGTCAAATTGCTGCAGCAGTGAACTAATAAGAGACAGTCGCCAATGAGCGGCAGCGTGAGGCTCTGATTCAGCATTCAGAGGCGGGGGGCGATCAACCGTGGAGAGAAGGCTGACTCCAGAGGTCAGGCTTCCGGAAACACAGATCAAAACCAATGAGGAGCCCGAGCCTCGATCGCGTCTGCGTTTTTCAAAGTCGCGCTCGTTTTGGCATTTGCGATTGCAGTAGTGTCTGACGGGGTATCGTTTTTTTGGCTCTCACGCCGCCATTTCAATGGGCCGCCGATCTTATAACCACGCTCTTGCTTTTCGCTGTCCTGGGCTGGCAATCGATCCTGCTCCCAGGTTTAATGATGGAAGCGATCCCCTGGGGCGTCCGTATTCCCTGCTTCGCTCGTAGGGGAAGCGATCGGCATGACAGGAAGAGTGCAGCGCAAAAGCCGAACTTTAATTGCAGATGCGATTGTCCTGGAATTGTCCGCTTGGAAGCATAGCGCCGAGGAATTTTGAGCAGCCCGTAATCTTCTGATAGGTCTCGTCGTTGGCGAGAGCGTTCGGAGTGATGGAGTACTTTCCCGTGTTCATAGCTTTCCGCTCAGCAACAAGTTTGTCACTCCAGCCGCTTACGACATTGAAATGGTTGGTGAGCAACCGAAGAGCATCCTCGTCCGACTCATTTGAAGCAGCGACCCTGGCGAGACTCAACTGATGCGCAGCTCGGTCGTGAAAGACGACCAGGCGGCTCCCATCTCCCGGAACCCCCCGCTGAATTCCGTATGCAAGCGCGTTGCTCCACTCCTTGAGAATAGACAAATCCTGCAAAGCAGCGTTCATGAAGTTGGTAGACATGCCGGGAGCCGCCACATGATCCGAGGGATTGGAACCCACAGAATCATTGGCAGAAAGCGTAACGATAATCTTGTCTCCGCTGAAGCCTATCGAGCCATTCCCGATTCTAGCCAGCGTCTCCAGATCAACATAAGCTTTGCCGCCGATCTGGTACACCATAGCGGTTCCAGTGTGTCCGTTCACTACTAACGTCCGCTCCTTGTACGCGTCCTGGGCCGCGGCAACTCCGGTCAGCATCAGAATTGCGGCAAGGCTCGAAGCCATTATTCTTCCGCACATAAACATATCCTTTCCAACGCATTCCAGATTCTCGCAGAAAATCGAATCCACCGTTACTTCACCAGCAGCGAGCAAACCATATACGGATTCACGAAATCCGTTGTCATGGAAGCTGGCTACTCCACCGAACGTGATCGATCGCCAGACACTGCACCGCTCTTGAGATGGGTCAGCATGGCAACTGTGGAGGTGATCGTAGTCGCTATTCCCGCTACCTGGGGAAGAATTATCCGGCGCAGCCTCCACCCACGCGAACTGTCAGTTTTGCCAGTGTCCAATCCCCGCCCCCCGTTCTAAACTCCACATTTCAGGAAGAGTGCGTTCCGGGTAGTCTCAAGCAGGTTGCGGAGCACGGCAACAGCGTCCCAACTGACTGCGTAGTGGATAATCGCCGAGGAATAAATGAACGGTTGGGCAAGATGAATCTCAGTGCGCACAGAGTGCGATGTTCCATCCGGGTTGCACTTACCGCCCTGTTGATGTCCTATCCGCTACTAACGATTCAGGCACAGGATCTCTCGCCGCGCGCGTATCTCATCACGCCATTCCACTCCAATGCTGTCACTCTCTCGTGGTCGTTCAATGACGGGAGTATTGATTTCAACGGTGCCCTCCCCAGCAGCGATGCAACTGGAAGGTACAACATATCTGTCTTCGCCTATTATCACTCGTTTGGAATCCTGGGCCGATCTGCGAATTTCGTTGCCACGGTGCCCTACGCCGAGGGCCACTTTCAGGGAACCGCTTTCGGCGTGGAACAGCATCTTTACCGCTCGGGCCTTGCCGATTCGGTATATCGCGTCGCGATAAACCTGAAGGGTGGCCCGGCAATGCAACCCAGGGAATTTGTGAAGTGGCATCAGAAAATCCTGCTTGGTGCGAGTCTGAAGGTAGTAGCTCCAACGGGTCAATATGACCCGACCAAATTGATTAACTGGGGCACCAATCGGTGGTCGTTTAAACCGGAGTTCGGCTATTCCGAGAGGTGGCGCAAAGTAATACTCGATGGATATGCAGGGGTCTGGTTCTTCACAGAAAATAACGATTACTGGTCACGAAACCAATTCTATGCAGGAACCAGATCTCAAACTCAAAAACCGATGACGGCCCTTGAGGGGCACCTGAGCTACGACTTCAAGAACCAGCGCCTCTGGGCTTCTCTTGATGGAAACTTCTGGTACGGAGGGACAACGAGCGTCGCCGGTATTGAAAACTCGCTCACAACGTCGCAGAACTCGCGCATCGGGGGCACCGCCGCAGTCCCGATCGGGAAGCACCAGTCCCTGAAATTCAGCTACAGCGACGGCGCCTACATCCGGTTTGGAGGAAATTACCAGAGCGTGTCGGTTGCATGGCAATACTCATGGCTCGGAAGACCCAAATGAAAGCGTCATACCCCGCACGTTGGTATGGCGCATCCCCAATCAAAACGATCGATTGATAAACCGGGAACGCCTAAAGTGACAAATGGAGGAAAAATGTCGCGGAAACAAATTGCAGCATCGCTTATGGTACTCATGTGCACCTTGCCTGCAACAGCGGGTAGCAAGCAAAAAGGCACGACCACGCTCAAGGACTTTCAGCCGGCGGGCACTACCGATAAGAAACACAAACACCAGCAATTCGACTTCACCTTCGACGCTTCGGGAACCGAATACACCTGCCGCTCTCCCGAGGGCACGAAATTGAAGGCGACGGAGTTTCCAGTAAACAGCAATATCTCGTATGAAATCGATGGGGACAAGGGCAAGGTTAAAAACACTTCTGGCAAGGAGGTAAAGTGCACAATGATGCGCATTCAAAACCTGTCAGACACGTCAACCCCGGCCGCTCCAAGATAACGTGGCATTTCAGCTCTGAATCCAGATCATTCTGGAGCGCCAGCCGGGTCGGTCCCGGCAATCGGAAGCGTAACCCGAAACTCCGTGCGGCCTGGCTTCGACTCGACCTCGATGGCGCCGTCGTTATGCCGCACTAGCCGCCAGACAATATCGAGCCCGAGGCCCGTTCCCTGCCCCATTGGTTTGGTAGTAAAGAACGGGTCGAAAATCCGGGCGAGGTCCTGCTCCTGAATACCCGACCCATTGTCGATAATCTTCACTAGCACGCCTTGATCTTCGCGGCTCGCAACAACTTCGACGCGGCCACAGGCGGACACCGCGTCCAGTGCGTTGTCGATCAGGTTTCCCCATATCTGGTTCAACTCACCCGCGAAACCGAGCACCGATGGCAGATTGCATTGCACATCAACTGACACATCCACCGACTTCTCGCGAGCTTTCGACTGAAGCACAGCCACGGTGTTGTCCAGGCTCGATCCCAGATCTACCGGCTGGGCTACCATCGCCTGGTCCATGTTGGTGAATCCCTTGATCGCCATCACCAAACCGGATATGCGCATGGCTGCGCCCTGAATGCCGGATGCCAATCGACGAGCAGCGCAACCAGCGGCTGCCCACCGCACTACAGCGTTCAAGGCTGATCCCGACACAACCGCTGCGAGCTGATCCAGTGCCTCAAATGTCACTTCGGTATCGGCCAGCATTGCGGCGTTCGCGATGTCTAGTTTATGAGCGCAAAGCCAATCTGCAATCGCCTCCTCGCGGTCCGACTGCTCTAGACAGGACCGCGGCGTTTGCGCCTCCTTGGCCATGCAAGAGGCAAGAATCGCATCTACGGCACCCAGTTGAGCCTCGCTCAGCTTTGCCGCTCCGAGGGCGCGCGTTGCCCGCTCGGTGTCTTCCAGCCGGTCTTCGAGAAGCGAGGCACTGCGTTCAATGGCCGACGCCGGATTATTCAGTTCGTGGGCCAAACCTGCCGACAGTTTGCCCAGCGAGATCATCTTCTCGTTATGCAGATCGCTGAAAGTGAACAGGCGCGCGCGATCCACCATCGTGCGCACCAGGATCGACGTAATTTCAAAGCATTCGTGCGTCAGCGCGCGAAGGTGTTTTCTATCGAGGGCCAGAATCTCTGTGGGTTCCTGGGCAATAGCATCTCCCGGTGGATTCACGAGCCGGGAGTAAGGCAAGATTCCAGACACATCACCCGCGCGCCATTCAATAATCTTCTGGAGCCCGGCGCCTCGGTCAGCTGACAGGGAGACGCGTCCCGACAGGACCACATAGAGACCTTCCACTGGGACACCTCTGTGCGACAGCACCTCGCCGGCGCCAAGCCTGCGAAGAGACCCGTGAACAGCTAGCCATGCCAGCTCTTCCCGAGGCGCTGCGCCGAGTGTCTTATGCGCTGCCAGCCGATCAATAAGATCGCTTGTGGTGTCACTTCTGCTGTCGTTCAATTCGGGGCTCGATCGGTTCTCCATCAAGGTACCAGAAGATTAGCGGTCGACTCGACCTTTTCCCGCACCGCTTGAACGCCACCTGGTCGGGAGAAAATGGCCGTCCTCAATCTGTACCGATAGTGCGATCTCCATCTACTCTGAAGAATTGGCGGCGCGCCTGGCCTGATCCGAATGTCGTCGAATCATCCAATTCCAGATCATCATCACCGCAGAGGTTGCCACGATCGTTTCCGCCCAGATAAAGGAGACATAGTCACCGAAAACTCCCAGCGGCGGAACGGCAGGTTGTGCATTTCGCAGTGCGGGCAGCCCGAACAGCAGCGTGACGCAGAGCGACAAAGGCAGAAGTTCCAGCTTGTCGCTCGAAGCCAGCGCGCTAAGACACATCAAAAGGACGCTTAAAGCCAGGCTCATCATCAACGTCATCAGCAGAACAGAAAATACGATTACGTTGTCGGCTCGTCGAATAGCCAGATTGAATCCTTCGACCCCTTTTTCAGTGCGCTCCACTCGCTCTCCGTCAAACTTGAAACCCGGAATGGATGCAGTCATCGAAGAAATGATTGGCACTGGGTCGGCCTTTTGCAGAGCGTCCGCTATAAATCCGTCATCATGCTCCTCGGGAAGCGCTGCATTTGGAGCCGATGCTCCCTGGCCCGGGTTGGTGTGGTGGTCAACGACCCTCTTCGTGACCATGCTCCTGATCGTCGAACCGTAACGATCAAAGGGATAGTGATTCATATTGCCATCGACAGCAAAGACGACAACAAAGGGGTTGATGCGCTTCCCGTGCGGAAACTCGATTTCCTGGGGTCCCAGGATTCCGTTGACGAAGAACCTCAAGTCCTCTGACGGTGTGACCGGATCCTTCGCCAGATCTCCGCTCAGGCGAAGGCTTACCCGCGTTGTCATCTCCGATCTGGCCGGATCCATGGCGATGACTTGGAAGGAAACGTCAACATAGTTCTCTGCCGCGGGCTCTTCCTTCAACTGCAAGGATCTTCGCTGACTTTCGTTCACGTTGTACGTCAGGGTTGCCGAATAGAAGATCAATATAAATACAACAAATGCAATCTTCCCTTTGTGCTTCCAAATGCTCAAAACAGGTCTCCTGGCGCCAGCCCGAGGAGGGACTTGCACCGGTTGAGAGTCCGATCGATTTTACGGAGCCGAGTCAACCCCCATTTCGAATCCCAACAACCACCGGAAGAAATACCAGCCTTGACCGACAAAGGCTACTGCTATTTTTGCCAGTGGAAGACCCCCACTACGGATGTCCACTTTCCAACGATGCTCTTCGCCTGCAAAGGCGCCAAGTGATCCTTGAACGTGATGCTGACCGGCCTCTGCGGCTAACATGGTGATCGAGCCAGAACCTGCCAATCCAGAAGCGCTGAAAAATCGTCTGCGTTGCATGGTGAGAAGTCTGCGGAATCTGCCAAGAAACTTGGAAGCCACCGCATCTCGAACATCAGCAGCGTTGCAAGGTTTGACGTGTCGCGCGCTTGGCTCAGGAGAATAGATGACGACATCACGAAGAAATTTCTTGAAGACCACGGCAATCGTGGGTGCAGGCGTAGCAGTCGACGGCGTTTCCGCCTTTGCTGAACCCATCGGAAATTCAGAACCAGGATCATCCAGCTCGCCGGCACGAACGAATGAGACAACTCATGCGCCGGAGTATACCCGCGGCATCGGCGTGTATCCGGGAGAACCGGCCGCCGATTTCAGTCCAACCCTCATACCCGACGCGGGAAACTACCGGAATCTTGCCCTCCTGCGCCCGGCTTTTCACTCCAGTAGCTACGACTACAACCTCACCGCCCAGCTCGTAACAGACGGCATGAAAGCAGACCGTCTCCCGGAATGGATCGTCGTCTCAGACCCCTCTCAAGGCCCGATTTCCAAAGAAAATCGCGAAGTGATCGTCGACCACGCGCCTATGAACACGATGGAGCTTCGCGGAGCGCGCGCCCAGGTTGATCTTCAGCTGGCGGGCGGCCTTGCAGCGCCGGAAATAGACCGCATCCAGCTCTTTGTCGTATCGCCATTCCAGGCAACGCCTGCCGCGCTCACTTTCACCGTGTCTGTATCTGAGGATGGCCGCGCGTGGACTGTGGCAGGCACCACTTCAGCACCAAAACCAGCCTCCACCGCTGGGTATCCACCAGATTTCTGCGCCCCCAATCACTTCTTCACACCCTTTATTGCGCTCAATTCCGTAAGCCGCAGCCGTTTCTATCGGATCGAATGCGCCATGGGTTCTGGGAATAATGCCGCAGCCGCGTCTCAACCCATGTGGAAGCTGGGCCAGGTGGCGTTCTTCAAAGGCGATCAGCGCGTCGAAGTCGGCGGCCCCTACAGTTTTACCAGCGCGTGGATGAGCGCTGGATCGGGCGAGGAATGGGTTTACGTTGACCTCGGTTCCCGGTGCGAGTTTGACCACGTCAAGCTCTACTGGATTGCTCGCGCCACTGAAGGCTCAGTGCAGGTCTCGGACGACGCTGAGAATTGGCGCGATCTTCAGTCCCTCGCTGGCCTGTCGGGAACAGTCGCCGACTTGAAGCTACCCCAGCCCACAAACGGTCGCTACGTGCGCGTCCTGATGAAGCGACCAGGCTCTCCGAACGGCTACATTCTCAGTGAAATCGAGGTACTCGGCCGTGGCGGATTCACGGCCAGACCCAAAGCAGCACCCCAGTTGGGTCCAGACCGGAAACTGGTTCTCGCCGGGGGATCCTGGCGCATCCAAAGAGCGAACCTCGTCCAGGATGCAGGCGAAGCCCTGTCGAAGCCTGCTTTCCACGACGCCGACTGGCTGGTGGCCACCGTGCCGGGAACGGTTTTGACTTCCTATGCGAATGTCAGCGCGATTCCCGATCCAAACTTCGGACAAAATCAACTCCACATCTCCGATTCCTATTTCTATTCCGACTTCTGGTACCGCACAGAGTTCACAGCTCCCTCCAAATCTCCCCAGCAATTCGCGTGGCTAAACTTCGACGGCATCAACTGGAAAGCGGAGATATTTCTGAACGGCGAGAAGTTAGGCAGAATTGAAGGCGGCTTCATGCGCGGCCAGTTTGACGTATCGCAGAAAATTCTGCCCGGCCGTGTGAACGCACTCGCGATCCGCATTGAGAAAAATGCCACCCCCGGCAGCGCCAAGCAAAAGACATTTGAGGTCTGCGCCAAGAACGGCGGCGCACTCGGGGCCGACAACCCCACCTATCACGCTTCCATCGGGTGGGATTGGATTCCGACCATGCGCGGGCGCGACATCGGCATCTGGGGTGACGTATCTCTCGCCATCACCGAAGCCATAACAATCGAGAGCCAATTCGTCTCCGCCAAACTTCCCCTTCCCGATACCTCATCCGCCGACCTCACCGTCCAGGCGGATCTGGTCAATCATCAGGCTCATCCCTTCAGCGGCACCGTGCACTTCCAGATGGGCGATATCCGAGTCCAACAGCGGGTGGACCTAGCCGCAACAGAACGAAAGACGATCACCCTTGATCCTTCCTCTGCCCCTGCCCTCCACCTGAACAACCCCAAACTGTGGTGGCCCGTCGGCTACGGCGATCCGTATCTCTACGACGCACAAATCTCTGTCGAAGCTGGTGGAAAGACAATTGACAGGAAAGCCTTCAAAGCAGGCATCCGCCAGATGACCTACAGCGAAGATGGAGGCGATCTGCGCATCTGGATCAACGGACGCAGATTCATCGCGCGTGGCGGCAACTGGGGATTCGGCGAATCCATGCTTCGCTACCGTGCGCGCGAATACGACACCGCGGTTCGCTACCACCGCGAGATGAATTTCACCATGATCCGCAACTGGGTCGGCCAGATCGGCGATGAAGCGTTTTATGAGGCCTGCGACCGTCATGGAGTTGTAGTGTGGCAGGACTTCTGGCTTGCTAATCCGTGGGACGGCCCCGAACCGGATGACAACGACCTCTTCCTGAAGAACACGAATGACCTGGTTCTTCGCATCCGGAATCATCCTTCCATCGGTCTTTACTGCGGGCGTAATGAGGGCTTCCCTCCTCCGCCGCTTGAGGATGGGATTCGGAAGATTCTTGGCGACCTGCATCCCGGCCTCCACTATATCCCCAGTTCCGCAGACAAGGTTGTCAGCGGCCACGGGCCTTACTGGGCTAATCCTTCACGCTTTTACTTCATGGCTGCAGACAAGAAGCTTCACAGCGAAATCGGCGCGCCCAACATTCCATCCCTCGACAGCGTGCGCCTGATGATGCCTGAAAAAGCCCTCTGGCCGCAGGCTCTCGATTGGGGACTGCACGATTTCTGCCTTCAGGGAGCCATGGGCGGAGCCGGCTTCCGCACCATCATTGAAAACAGCTATGGCGGTGCCACCAATGCCGAGGAGTGGATCAGGCTGGCTCAGTTCGTGAACTACGACACGTACCGCGCCATGTTTGAAGCCCAAAGCAAGTACCGCATGGGCGTGCTGTTGTGGATGAGCCACTCATGCTGGCCCTCATTCGTGTGGCAGACGTACGACTATTTCTTCGAGCCGACAGCGGCCTACTACGGGTGCAAAAAAGGCTCGGAGCCCCTGCACATCCAGTGGAACTGTGCCAATGAAACCATCGAGGTCGTCAACTACAACGCCGGCAAGGTCACCGGTCTCACGGCATCGATTGAAATCCTGAACATGGACGGTAAGCGAGTGGACCTGATGACTGCGTCACTCGACAGCGCCGAAGACTCCACAGCAACCTGCATCAACATGAAGTACCCGGCCGGCTTGTCCTCGGTTCACTTCCTGCGCCTCGCACTCAGCCGAGGATCCGAGACGCTCTCCTCGAATTTCTATCTGCGCGGGCTGCAGCAGAACGATTTTCGCGCCATCCGGCAGTTACCCGCACCAAAGCTGGATGCGACAACCACTGTGAAGCGAAAAGGAAATCTCTGGGAGCTGTCAACAAAGCTGCACAACGCGGGAGCCTCGCCTGCCTTGATGGTCCGTGTGAAGGCCGTACGGGAAAAGACAGGTGACCGTATTCTTCCTGCAATCTACTCCGATAACTACGTTGCATTGATGCCGGGCGAGACACGCATCATTGTCACCGAGGTAAACGAAGTCGACACGCGCGGCGAAAAACCAAGCGTCGTGCTCGGTTAGTCTGCTCTATACAGTAAAAAGGCCAGCCCAATCTGCGGCTGGTCTTTTTGCTTGTAATCTCTTTCAAGCCGCGGGTACGCTAGCCGGATCGCACGTGCTTACGACTGCCGATGACGGCGATTGAAGGTCACTCACGAAACTCACCGGTGTCATGCAAAACCGGCAATGCGCCTGCTGGATTTCGCGGCTGCCCTCTCCGCCCGTCCACGAAAACACGCGCAGGCAGTCGGTGCATGTCAGCAGCAGTTTTGGAAGTCCGTTTCTGTCCAGCGCGTGCTTCGCGGTCTGAACCTTTGGCGGTTGCAGAGGGTGACAGTTGGTCGGCCGCGCTAACGGGAGATGTATGAGATCCGAAACGGTGCGCATCAGTTCATCGGGGTTGCATCGCAATTTTGGGTAGAACGCATCTGCCATCACTTGCGCCGGCGAGAACTCTTGCATATCAAACGCGCCGCTGATGGCGATCACTGGAATCGCGGGGAACCGATGGCGCACAACGGACAGAAATTCGATGCCCGACATCCGCGGCATTTGCAAATCCGAAATGATGAGGTCCGGAACCGAACTGCGCAGATGGGCGAGCGCGTCGAAGCCATCTTTCTCGGTGAACACCTCGTACCCTTCCTCCGTCAGAATCATCGCCATGAGTTCACGCATGCATGGCTCATCGTCAACAAAGAGGACTGTCGGTTTAGACTTATTCTTCACTTTCCTGGCCTCGCAAATTAAAGATGCCACCGCAAAATCAAAATGGCGATTCGGCTGGATAATCTAGATAAAGTAAACAGCAAGATCAACTTGAGCAATAAGATGCATTCTCGGCGTCGCTGGATGTCCCAGCTTTGCAGGACTTTGAGAGCGGTGAGACTCTCCCGCCTCATCGATCGCCGATCCGTCCGGTGCGCATATTATGATTGCCCAATGCCGATCCGACAATCAGCTGTTCCAGCACTCGCGGCAGCGGCTGCCTGCCTTCTGTTTGCCGCAACAAGCCATGGCCAGGCATCCGCATCACGCTCTTCGCTCGATGAATTCCGTCCGCAATTCGAATCAGTGCTGAAGCAACATGAAATCGTAGGCGGCGGATTCGCGCTCGTGCGCGGCCAGGCCCCGGAGCGGACCCTTGTGTTTGGAGAGGCTCGACGCGATACACATCAGCGGATAGACGACGCAACCGCCTACAACTGGGCCTCGATCACCAAGACAATGACGGCCATTGCGATCCTGCAGTTGCGCGATCGCGGCAAGCTCTCGCTGGACGATCCCGCGGCCCGCTACTTGCCCGAACTCCGCGAGGTACACGATGCATTCGGAAACGTTGACGCAATCAGCATCCGGCATTTGCTCACACACAGCGCGGGATTCCGAAACCCCACCTGGCCATGGGACTGCGATGACGCATCCAACTGCGACTGGCAGCCATTCGAGCCGACACGGTGGTCGCAGGTCGCAGCAATGCTGCCGTATACGCACGTGGCCTTCGTGCCGGGCACGCGTTGGAGCTACTCCAACCTTGGCTACGTCTTTCTCGGGCAGATCATCGAACGCCTCAGCGGCGACGACTTTGAAGTTTATATCGACAAGAACATTCTGAAACCGCTTGGCATGGCCAGTAGCTATTTCGATGTTGCGCCATATTTCCTGGAGTCACACGTCGCCGCGAGCTATCTCCGCGCCGGCGCAAAGCTCGCCCCGCAGCCCTTCAATTACGACACCGGCATCACAACATCCAACAGCGGGCTTAAGGCGCCGATCACCGACATGGCAAAATATCTGCGCTTCCTCATCGGCGAGCCCGGCAACCCTCTCTATGAAATTGTCTTGAAACGCAGTTCGCTCGAAGAAGCATGGACGGGAGTGCTGCCCGCCACCGAGCCGGGCCAGCCCGCAACCGCATACACAGCCGGGCCTCACGGGTCGCAGCCAAAGATGGGGCTAGGATTCTTCGTCGTCGAGACCGGCGGCCATCGCTACATCTATCACGATGGCGACCAGGGCGGCTTCTCATCAGAACTGCTGATCGACCCTTCTGATCATTGCGCCAGCATTCTCGCAGTGAACACAACCGACACCGGCGCACCGCCGCCGACGCCAGAGCTACATCCGCAATCGAACACTGAACCCGACGCAAAAACCGACTTGCGCCAGACGCTACGGACCGCTCTCATCGAACAAGTGTTTCCGTCTTCAAACTAAAGCGCTACACGTCTAGTCAGAACCTTTGCCGATGTCCATCGCCGGCGAAATCGGATTGCGCTCATCGATGTACTCGTCGATCGTCTTTTGCAGAAGGCCCTTGGCCTCAAGAATAAACTCGACCGCATCGCGCCCCGCCCCATACCCACCCGCATTTGGCGTCACGTAGTGAGCTTCGTCCTTCACCTGTTGCCGCGCATTGGCCACCGCAACCGCAAATCCACACTTGCGCATCACGGGAAGATCGATCACGTCATCGCCGACGTAGGCAATCTCTTCGAGCGCCACGCCTTCCTTCTCCATGATCTCGCGCACGGCCTGCATTTTGAATGCCTGCCCCATGTAGACAAATTCAAGCTTCAGGTCCCGCGCCCGCGTGGCCACCGTCTCGCTGATGCGCTTCGTGATCACGCCGCATTTCATTCCGCCAAGTCGCGCCAACGAAATTGCAGTACCATCGTGCGCGCTGTAGCCCTTTGCTTCCATCATGGTCGTCGAGTGAACCCCGAAGCCAACCTGCCCTTCGTGCTTAGAAAGATGCAAATGCGTGTCTGCGCTGCTCGATGCGGCGTTGGGAGCGGGAACAAGCCAGATAGTGCCATCGGTCAGCACACCATCCACATCAAACAGAATGATCTTGATACGGCGAGCGCGGTCTTGCGCGGTCAATGTCATGATTCGATTCTAAATGTGCGCGTCTACGTCAGATCGTGCACACACACCCTTAAAACACCAAATGAAGTTTGAGACAATTCAAAAATGGAAGAGAATGATCACCCGGCGCTGCCAACCGCCCCGCCAGGCCTCGATCCTGAAGACTACTATTTCGATGGCGCCTACCTGGTCTTCACCGCAGCGTATCTGCTCAAGCGCGGAACGTGCTGCGGATCAGGTTGCCGGCACTGCCCCTATCGCGGCTCGGATCGCGATCGAAATACACCCGCCTGATTCTGCCGCTTAAATCTCATCCTGAACAAAGCCTTCTTCAGGAGAATCGTCCGCGTCCTCATCATTTGGCGCACCGTGAACCTCGTCAGCTTCCTCTTCAGCCTCGCTCGCTGGTTCTCCGGCCGATTGCTCCGCTTCGTCAGCCGTTTCGGCTTCAGCCGCGTCATTCTCGTTCTTCCCGTTCCCTTGCTCCAGAATAAACAGCACCATGCGTGCAAAATCTTCCGGTTCCAGCGGATACGCCGACCCCGATGCCCCCTCCGGCGCGATCTCCCAGCGGTGATGGAGACCGCTCTTGACCAGCCCCGGTTGAATGCACGATACAAGAATTTCACCGTCGCCCAGTTCGGCCGCCAGGGCGTCTGAAAGCACTTCAATCGCGCGTTGGGTCGCAGCATAGGCCGTCGGTCGCGAACTGCTGCCAAGCGCGTTCGAAACATTCACCAGGTGCCCGGCGCCCTCAGAAACAAAGTGCTTCACAAACACATACGCAAAACGGAATGAGCCCTCGACGTTAACGCGCACCATGCTGCTGAGGCGCTCAATATCGACCGTCTCGATAATTCCCGCTTCAAACAGCGCCCCATTGTTAAGGCAAATGTCGCACCGCCCAAAACGGTCCAAAGCAGCATACAACAGCGTCTCCGGTAGCGACTCGTCGCTCAAGTTACCTTCAATTACCGTGCAGGGACCCTTCAGTTGCGAAGCCAGCCCACTCAGTTTTTCCATGGAGGGTGCGGTCAGCACGAGCGAATAGCCTGCCCGGGAAAGAGCCCGTGCGACGGCCGCGCCTACCCCTCCCGTCGCTCCCGTAATCACCGCAACGCGCCCTGGATTGCCTCCCGCCATTTCACCTCTCCGCTTCAGAATACGCGGATTCGACG
>NZ_JBARMD010000682.1:0-2695 GCF_049802275.1 Occallatibacter sp.
CCGCAGGATCGGATCAGCCGGCTCCTTCGCAGACAGAGGGTCCTCAACCGCAACAACAGCCGGGTGGATCACCAAACCCGCAGCAGTAGATTAGTCTCACCGGGCTCGGGATCGGATAACGACAAGCAGGTTATCTGATCCTGAGCCTTTGTACTGACGGCAATTCCGAAGTAGCGTTCACTTCGCTGTTAACCTCAGTTCGCTGCTCGGAATGGCTGCATCGGCTTGAACAAATCGAGTTGCCAGGTAGTTCGACATCGGAAATTGCAGCGAGTTCTTATTCCTGAGTTGCAAAGTCCGACGATTCTCCGCCAGGAGTGAACGCCCTTTTTCATGAGACGAATTGGAATTCTCTTTTTTAGCTGTTTGATTTGCGCGGCTTCTTGTTTGCATGCGCAAGTGGCCCCTTCGGCATATCGCGGTCAGCTATCGCTGACTGCGGGCGGAATGGGCTCGGTGTTTCAACCGGACTACGCCGGCGGCGGTATTCCGCAGGCAAGTCCGCAGCGCCTTTTTGGCGCCGGTGTCTACGTAGACCTGAAGATGACCCGCTGGATTCAGGTAGAGGGTGAAGCACGCTGGCTCCGCGAGAATGCCTACGTAGACATCACCCAGGACAACTATCTGATCGGGCCGCGCGTGCCCATTCATGAGTTCAAGCGGTACGGTCTGACACCCTATGGCAAAGCGCTTTTCGGGCTGGGCAGAATGAATTTCGAATACAACCAGGCCTACGGCCGATTCACTGATATCGCGCTGGGCGGCGGCGTGGACTGGAAGGTAAGCAAGCACTTTGTGGTTCGCCCCTTCGACTTCGAATACCAGCTCTGGCCAAACTGGATCAACGGCACCCTCAAGCCCTACGGCGGGAGCGCCGGCATCGCCTACAAAATCTTCTGAGCGAACTCAGTCCAAACACGACGCAACCCCCAACCTATGGTCATTTCGACCGCAGCGCAGCGGAGTGGAGAAATCTGTAGTTGTCCTTCTTCCGCATCACATAATTTCGACTTGATCGGATCCAACGCTGGCATCGCTTGGACGCTGCATATCACCCATAAAACAAGGGCCGCTCTGGTAGAAGCGGCCCCTGGGTGCTTTTCGTTTTGAGGCAGAATTATCCCCGCAATCATTTACACCGCGGCGATTGCCGGATCGGTGCGGCTCTCTTCTCCGCTTTCGATGTGGCCGGCCAACTGGTAAACGAAGGTCGGGTCGGATGCGACTTTGACCACAAAGTCGTACCATCCAAACGTCTGATGCCGTTCCGAATGCCTGCTTGCCATTTCGCCCGCCTTCAGATGAACCGTATGATCCGAACCGGTATAGACGTCCCTGATCCGAACATCTACAGCCGAGGCACCGCGATTTGCCAGATGCAGAGTGATTGCATTCCCCTGCGGCTCATAGCTCGTGCGAACGTGAACGTTGGCTTTGCCTTCCCCGGAAACGCTTCCCTGGAATGTGCGTAAAAAACCATTGGGACCATTCACCGACAGGTCGTAGGTTGGCAGGCTGTTTGCGGTGATCTGCCAGGTATCCGAGAGCGACGCACCCTGACCAACCGTGTAACTCCACGGACCGAGCGAGCTATTGCCGGAACGAACCTGGTAAACCGCCGTCTTTCCCGTGTTGGTGAAGTGAATCTCGAAGGTGCCGTTAGCGAAGTTGGCGTTTCCATGCACGTGCAGTTCATAAGGGACCGGCCGCGCCGGACGGGTACCGGCTTCCTGCACCGGAAGAGCCTGATCGGTCGGCGGTGTCGGGATGTAATCCGGATGCCGATTTGCATCCGGCGGAATGTACGCTACGGTGCTGGGCAGCGCTACCTTCGCATCGTTAGGCGACTTGAAATTGAACGCCGAAGTCAGATCACCTGAGACGGCACGCCTCCACGGTGTAATGTTTGGCTCAACCAGTTTGGGATTGTGCGGACCAAAACGCTGCTCGACAAATCGAATCAACGAGGTGTGATCGAACAACTCCGAGCTGACGTACCCGCCCTTGCTCCATGGAGAGATCACGATCATCGGTACCCGGACCCCGAAGCCGATTGAACCAGCTGGATACTCGGAGTTTCCTTCAAAGTATTCATTGACCGTATCGACGGTCGATAGCCCCTGCGCCGGTGAAGCGGGAACCGTCGGCGGCACCACGTGATCAAAGAAACCGTCGTTCTCGTCATAGCAGAGAAAGAATGCTGTCTTGCTCCACACTTCAGGATTTGAGGTCAACGCGTCGAGGAACTGCGAGATATACCATGCGCCGTAATTTGCGGGCCAGTTGGGATGCTCCGTGTAGGCCTCGGGCGCGACGATCCACGATACCTGGGGCAGTTTTCCCGCCGCAATGTCGGCACGAAATTCATCGAAGAGTGTGCCGCCTGCGGAGATGTCGGTCCCGGTAAGCGCAGCTTCAAACAGCGGACTGCCCGGCAGCGAGTTCTGATACTGGTGAAAATAGAGCAGTGAATTGTCGCCATAGTTTCCGATGTACGCGTCAGGGCCCCAACCCCAATATTCGGCCGCAGTCAGGCCCGCGCCCTTGTCCTGGTAAATCTTCCAAGTGATGCCCGCGTTGACCAGCCGCTCGGGATAGGTACTCCAGCCGTACCCGGCCTCTGCGTTATCGAGCACTGGCCCGCCGCCGCTGCCGTCGTTGCCTACCCAGCCTGTCCACATGTGGTAGCGGTTGG
>NZ_JBARMD010000683.1:0-4861 GCF_049802275.1 Occallatibacter sp.
CCGTTAGCACGGGTTTCTGCGAAGCCGGAGCAGGTGGGTTAACCTGTGCATTCAGGAAGTCAGTGAGATCGTTGACATCCTGCTCTGTTCCTACCATTGGCGGCATGAATTTGCGATACGGCGAATCGGCCTTGTTCTCGTGCAGCATCACGATGAAGTTGCGAATGTTGGCACGATCGCGGCCTTCGAGCAAGTGGGCCAGGGGCCGATACCCTTGTAGCGTATGGCATGATCCGCATTCGCCGCGGAAGATCGCTTCGCCTCGTGAATAGTTCGAGGCAGATCCGTTCCACACCCAGTTCGAGTCCGCCAGATAACCCCGCGCATTGATCCTGGTCACATATGGTACGCGCACGCCGTTCGAATACATCCAGCGCCCGATCACATACGGTTTGCGCAGCATCTCGCGCGAATATTCACCCGCTCCCGTTGCCATCAGTGCGAGAACAAGAACCGCCAGCGCATGCGAGAGGTTGAATTCTGTCGGATTTCGATAAGCGAGGAAGTACGCAACAAAGATGATCGTCGCAGACGTCACAATAATGATCAGCGCCATGCGCGTCACGGTCGAGAAAGTACCTGAGTTGATCGTGTCAATTCCGAGAGTCAGTAATGCGCGCTGCGAAGTCGGAACCATCACGTAATACCAGATCATCAGGAACGGCATGGCAACAAACGAAGGCACGAGCCACTTCACGCTCCACTGCACCATACTCGTCTTAAGCTCTGGATGCCTGTCGCCATCGATGCGGCTCGCCGTGATCAGCGCCCAGATGCCCGCTAGAGACGCGCAAACGCAAGCGCGCAGCAGAAGGCTTGGCCAGTACGTCGGATTGAAAAATGCATTCCAGAATTTGCTCGCCTCGTGTCCCGTTCCCGCAATGCCGATCCAGGTGTCCCCTGGCGTCAGCATGAATGACAAAATGCCATTGATGATGATGAGCGTAGCGACAGATGCGCCAGCATAAACCCAGCCCACTTTCAAGTGCAGCTTCTCTGGGATGCGATTCCACGTGTAGTAGTAGACCGCGATGGTGATCAGCTCAACCATGAAGAAGACCCACTCCATCGCCCAGCCAAAAACGAAATTGTGAATCAGAGTGCTGGTCGCCTCGGGATGCGTCAGTCCAATCGCAAACCATATACCCACGCCCGACACAGTGCCAAAGACCGCGGTGAGAACCAGAAAGAACTTCGAGTGGCTTGCGAGTTGCTTGAGCCATTCGGCGCGAAGCGCGGGATCGTGCATGCGCAGTGCCTTGCGCTCCGCCAGTGGAAGGTAGAGTCCGCCGCCTACGGCAAACTGCGAAATCATGACGTGAAAGATGGCGATCAACCCGATCACCCATCCCGACCCTAAATGCGGAACGTCCCAAAACGGATAGTTCATTCTTAGCTCCAAGCTTTTAGCTCTCAGCCGTCAGCTTTCAGTTTTTTCGCGCCATGCGATGAACTGAAGGCTGAGAGCTGACAGCTGATCGCTGTCTTACCGAATCGTCCAATACCCAATTGCCGTCGTGGCCAGCAGCGCAAATACCGCGATCAGGCCGAAATAATGTGCAGCGCGTCCGCGTTTTCCAGAGTCGCGGCTCGTGTCGTAGAACGGAATCATGACCCACAGCGCGATGCCGACGGTGAAGAGCAGAATTCCGGCGATCTCTCCAGGCTCGCCCTGCAGCCACTTGACCATACCCAGCAGCTTCAGCATCTCGAAAGGACTCATGAAGTACCACTCGGGATGAATACCCATTGGCGCGGGAGCTAGCGAGTCAAACTGCTTGCCAAGCTGCCACGGAAATACCGAAGCCAGCAGCGCCAGAACATTCAGCGAGATAAGCCACATCGCCAGATCCTTGCGCAGGAAGTTCGGCATGAACGGCATGGTCTTGCGTTCGGTCACCGGTTTTGCTGCTTCACTCGGCGGTGCGGCGTTGCCATGTTTCTGAACCAGCCACAGATGGAAGGCCAGCAGCGGAAGGAACAGCGCCGGCAAGACCACCACGTGGAGTGCGAAGAAGCGCTGGACGGTAAACTCGCTCACATCCGGTCCGCCGCGTAACATGTTCGCAATGGCGGGCCCGATAAACGGAATCGCCGCCGGAATCTCCAAACCGACCTTGGTTGCGAAATAGCTGAGCTCGTCCATGGGCAGCAGGTACCCGGAAAAACCAAACACCGACGCGATCCCCAGCAACCCCATTCCGCTCAACCAGCCAAATTCGCGTGGTTTGCGGTAGGCCTTCATGAAGTAGACCGAGAACATATGCACCAGGATCGAGAACATCATCAGGTTCGCCGACCAGGAGTGTGCCGAGCGAATCAACCACCCGAAGTGCATCACATAGGTGATCTGCCGAACCGATTCGAAAGATTCTGCTCCCGGCCGGTAATACACCAGCAGCAGCACGCCGGTGAAGCACTGCACCAGAAAAAGAAAGAGCGAGATTCCACCCCAGTAGTACCAGAACGATTGGGCGTGGACGGGAACGGTCTTCTTGCGCGCAAAAGCGGCGAGCTCCGAAAGGCCGAGGCGCTCATCAACCCAGTCATAGATAAAAGCGGTCTTTGTCGTCATGCCTGATGTCCTTGTGCGTTATGTGCTCGAACGCGTTACGCGCGCGACACTTCAACGGAGTTCTCACCGACTACAACATTGAACTTCTTGAGCGGTTTTGGGGGTGGACCACTCACGTTCGCGCCTGTGTATGCGTTGTAAACGCCACCGTGGCAGGCACAGTGAATGCGATCGGCTTGCGGCTCGTATTGGACGGTGCAGCCGAGGTGCGTGCAAACAGCGGTGAGCGAAGCCCACGTACCGTCAGCATGGTGGATCAACATTGCCGGCGAAGTACCGAACTTGAACATCAGCACCGACCCTGCCGGCAGCTTCTGCGCATCCTTAAGCGAGACTTCCTTCACTGCCGTCGCGCTTGATGCCATCTCTTCGGGCGATGCCAGGTAGCGATAGATGGGATAAGCGAGTGCAGCCGTATAGCAAAGCCCCGCTGCACCCGCAGCGACGAGGAATGCGCGGCGCGTTGACCTCTCGGCTTCTTCGCCGGGGCCCCCGGCAAGTGGTCTTTGCTTGCCGGGGTGGTCTTCGCCCGGCTTGACTGTCAGTTTTTCCAGAACAATATGCGAGCTCATAGCACCGCTCCTTCCATCGGCTTTTGTGCGCGTGCCACGACCGAGATCAGCCAGCCGACCACGCCTAGTCCGCCAACAAACAGCACCAGGAACAGGCCGACCACACCCCAGTTGGTCACCACGGTCCGGTCCCACACATCGAAACCTTTGACCAGCAGCGACAGATCGCGCACCGCATCGCGGAAGATCACGAGCGTTAATTCGATCAGCAGCGCCAGTGTGGCAGCCACCCAGCCAAGCCAGTTCGCGCCTATCTTTCCAAATCCAGCGAAAGCCGCTGCGAGTATCGCAACTACTACCAGTACCATCCAGCCATATCCGGCGAACGAAGCGAAGTGATACAGCGGATGCGTCGACAATCCAGCCTTCACTGCATCCGGCTGCACGCGTGCCGCCCAGATTCCCGCCGCCAGGTAAACAATCCCGAATGCCGCGGCCAGTTTGCCGCCAAGCCCGGCAACGAAGCTCTTCTCATCCGCTGTGAACGTACTGCGTCCCGCGAGATAGACCAGCCACAGGCCGCCGATGAACAACCCGCCCGCCATCATCAGCAGCCAGCGCGGCGTCAGGGTTGGATCAGTCGGAGGCAGATACAGGCCCATCGCCGACGAGGAATACATGTCGCGCCATACCTCGGGCCGCAACATCAGGGTCATGTTGGTCGAGAGCATCCGCGCGATATAGCCCGAAAGCAGCCACGCCGACAGCCCCACCCACCATGCCGACTTCCCCGCCTCCAGCCGCGCGGTGAATTGGTACAGGAGCCAGTAAGTAAGGGTCAGTACCGCTATGATCGAAATCCAGTACACGCCAATCAGCACGCTCGACGTGTAAAGCGCGCGCCCATACAGAACCTGGGCAAAGAGAAGCGGCGGCACGCCAAGGTTGATAACGAACGTCATCACAACGGTCAGACGCTTCGCCACCGCCCGCGCGGTAACTTGTGATTGCGGCGAATTGCGGAAGAGACTCAGCACGACCGCTATAAGCAAGCCGCCCAGCAACATCTCCACCGCAACAAAGTGCAATGCCAGCGTCACGATATGCAGCAGCTTGATCAGCCATATCGGTGCAGGTAAAGGAATGGGATCTACAGCAGGGAACGATTGCATGAGGTCGTTAACAAGCCCCTTTCACGGTTCAAGCACCTTATCGGCAAAGGGAGAAAATCCAAACACGATCGCTGCCGGGCAAACATCTTCAGCGTTTCGGAAAGGATTTTGGACTATTTCTCTCCAATTGGTTCGAAAAGACAGAATTATCCGGCGGCGTCCCGGAGGTCTGTGATGACCGATACATTCGTGGGTGACGCTGTCGGCTACTCTGCTCTCAATTTGCTTCGAATTGGACTCGCCCGGTCCAGATAGAGGGCTTGCAATCGAGAGACCGCGCATGAAAGAAAATTCTCTGAATGACCCCGCAGTGGAGAGGTGTAACTCCTCCATGCAACTGACACGCGCGGCTGATTATGCCGTCCGCGTCATGGTGCACCTGGCCACCCTTCCTCCTGAGAAACGAGCCTTCCTCCCTGCCCTCGCGGATGCCACTGCGGCTCCGGAGAGTTTTCTCTCGAAGGTGATGCAGGCCCTGGTGCACGCCGAATTGATCTCTTCCAGACGTGGAAAAGCTGGTGGATTCGCGATCCTTCAGCGTGGCCGCGATGCCACCATGCGCGAGGTCGTTGAAGCTATTGACGGCCCCATCTGTCTCAACG
>NZ_JBARMD010000684.1:0-1787 GCF_049802275.1 Occallatibacter sp.
GTGAAGGAGGACAGGAGGAAAACCAAGCAAAGACGCAAACTGCGGAAGATCATCCGAAGCTCCCGGGGCGGGTTTCGCACGCCGCCAAATTGCAGCCCATAGTAGCGGATCATGGTGCTCCTCAACAAATATGGCAAAGCGGTTCAACCTGGTGGATGAGGCGCGGGTTTTATTCAGGGTCGCGGCTCATTGATGTGCAGAGGCGAGCCGGCTTCCTCCGGCTCTCCCTCCGGCCCGAAGAGGAGCCATCCGGATCCGACCGCGATCAACAAAAGGCCAAGCCAGCCGCGAGCCTGAACACCGGGACGCAGGAACGCCAAGCCGATCAGGTTTGCCAGGAATGGCGCGATGAGGAAGCGTGTGGTCATGCGCACTGCTGTCATGCGGCGCATTAGCCAGAAGAGCAGTGCGAGGGCGAGGAGGTCGAGAGCGGTCCACGGATTGTGCAGGGACAGACTTCGGGAGGCGCGGTGCTCGAAGATTATTCCCATCAAGGCGAGTGCGATTGCAGCGCATCCTGTCGCGATGGTTGCGAAGCTGAGAATTGATCGCGCGGGTTGCTCGGATGCTATGCGGACTGCGATGCAATTGGCAGCAGCGAGGGAAGCGACTGCTGCGACTACTTCGCAGAAGGCCAAAGCTGCTGCGGCGGGCCGGGGCAAATCGAGCGGGAACACCAGCAATGTTCCGGTCACGGCGAGGAGCGATGCCATCAGTGCGCCGCGTGGTTGATTTGCAGATGCAGAGCCGAGGTGCGGCTCCAGCACTAGGGCGAAGACGGGAGCTAGCGAGAAGAGGGCGACACGGGTGGAGGCGTCGATTGTTTCCCCGGCGATCTGAATCAACACGGCAGGCATAACAAAGAGGCCAAACCCGACCAACATCGTTGCACCGAGCGCTCTGCCGACCGGCCAGCGAACTTTGCGCACCCAAGCTGCGATGGCAGCGATTCCGGCGAACAGCGCCAGCGGTATTGCCTGGGTCGCCAGAGAGGAATTCGCAGGGGCGGCGGAGCCGGGCAGAAGATCGGAGCGCAAAGAGGCGGAGGCCCAAAGCAGGCAAAGAAGCAGCAATGCCAGGAGCGGCGCCGTTTTGGTCTTTAGTCCGGGCAGGTGCGGTCCTTTCTATGTTCGATCAGAACACAGCGTTGCGCCTGTGCCGGTATCGAGCCGGGAAGGGATCGAGATGTGCCGCTAAGTTACAATGGTGATTGGGCCAAGGCCGATTTTTCCAAGTACAGCAAGGAGTTTCACGTTTATGGCGATTCCCGCCACACAAATGCGTCCGGGCATGATCATCAAGCATAACGACGTTCTGCACCTGGTGTTCAAGGTGGAACATCGTACCCCGGGCAACCTGCGTGCCTTCATCCAGGCAAAACTTCGTAATCTGAAGTCCGGCGCCATGTTTGAGCACCGCTTCCGCTCCGGCGACGCTATCGAGAAGGTCGTTGTCGACGAAATTTCCATGGAGTTCCTCTATGCGGATGGCGACGACTACTACTTCATGAACCCGGTGGATTACGAGCAGACGGTGCTGAAGGGCTCAACCCTGGGCGATGCGGTTGAATACCTGACGCCGAACCTGCAGATCAAGGTCAGCTACCACGATGGACAGGCTGTGGGCATCGAGTTACCGACGTTTGTTGAACTTACCGTTGTGGAGACAGAGCCGGGGCTAAAATCGGCGACGGCGTCGTCGGTGACCAAACCGGCCAAGACGGAAACAGGTCTTGTGGTGCAGGTCCCTCCCTTCATCAACGTAGGTGAAAAGATTCGCGTCGACAC
>NZ_JBARMD010000685.1:0-2367 GCF_049802275.1 Occallatibacter sp.
GTCGCGAGAGTAATGCGCTCGGTGCCGTGGTGGCGTAGCGCGATTTTTTGAGCGTGGGCGGCTACGACGGCAGCGGCCTGTTCGTAGCTGGGAAGATCGGAACTCATTGAGGAAATTGTATTGTAGATGGCGTGACGTGATCGATCCGTGCGGTCGTGAGTTCCCAGGTCTCAAAAGCGAGACCCTCGGCTCCGGGCAGGCTATGGGACACCAACATCCGCGGCGAGGCAGGCGAAAGAGGTGCGGCGGTTCATCAAAAATGCAAAGGGCGCCCCCGAAGACCGGGAGCGCCCTTTGATGTGGAGAGTTGCGAACTACTTCTTGGTGGCCTTGTAGGTGGAGTTGATCTTCTGGCCGGCTGAGTCGAGGATGCCCTTGACGTCGGCCGAGTACGGGCCGGTCGGATCAAGCTGAAGATACTTCTGATAGGCTTCGCCGCAGCCTTCAGGCAGCACGATGCGCTGGGTTTTGGGATCGACGGTCGCCTTGGTGATGAGCGCCTGGCCCTTCAAATAGTAGGGCAGCGGGTCGTTGGGATTGGCAGCAATTGCCTTGTCAGCCGCAGCGGCTTGAGCCTCGGTGTTTCCAGACTGTGAATAGATGACTGCTTCATTCTTGTAGTAGAAGCTGGCCTTGGTGGGGTCAGCCTTGACTGCGGCATCGTAAGCGGCATCGGCTTCAGCCACCTTGCCACTGCGAGCGTAGATTTCGCCGAGGCCGGAGTTGGCCAGTCCCTGGATTTCGGGGCGAGGCTTTTTCGAAGCGGCCTCAAGGTCGATGGCCTTCTTGAAGGAGGTTTCAGCTTCGTCGTATTTCTTGAGCCCCAACTGCCCCTGGCCCAGATAGGCCCAGAGCACCGACTCCGTTGGACGAGCCTGGGTGTCCTTCTCCATGAGGGTCACGACGTCGGTATACTTGGCGGTCTTGATTTCGTTCTCTTTGGCCGCTAGATCAGTTTTGGACGCGGAGGCTCCCAACTGCTGGGCTGCCGTAGCACGTGCTGCGTCTGCCTCGTGGATATCAGCCATCGCAGTCTTGAGATCCGCGTTCAGCGTCTTGATGATTGCGTTGGCTTTGAGGGCCTCGGCGTTATGCGACTTCATTTCCGCGAGCTGTTTGCGAGTCTCTTCGGGGAGCGTGTCTACATATTCTTTGCGCGACATATCGTCATCTGCGACGGTATCTTGTCCGACCACGATCTTGATGTTCTCGAACTTGTCGGCCTGCTTGTCCTTTTCCATACCGGGGGTGCGGTAGATGAAGGTGTAGGTGCCCGGAGGTGCGGAGCCTGAGTAGTCACCGTTGGTGTCAACGGGGAACGTAACGACTTCCTTGGATCCGTTGTTGAGGCTTACGGTACCGCCGGATTGGGATGCGCCTGTGGGGTTGATCACGTGGCCGTGAATCTTGCCCGTCGGCTCAACATTGGCGGGCGCGGTGGCTTGCGCGGAGGTCTGGACGAAGGCGGGCAAAACAGCAAGCGCCAGCAATCCGATCCAGAGCGAAATCGTACGTTTCATGTCCTTCTCCTTGGGAGCTTGGGCGAGCCAAGAAGCCCGCATGCTCGATCGAAAAAAATTCCGAATCTCTCAGACATCAACAAATCTAAACCCACTCAGCAGGTTAGATGCGCTCCGAGCATTCGCCTGACAACATCCAGAAACTTCGGGCGGCGAGATATCGCCGGGCACATCGACAACCGGGAACCAACACTCTGTCGAACAGTCGTTGCCGCCTGCAGTTGCCAAGGCAAGCAGCGGGTACGGCAAGAAGCGCTCTTCTCGGCACGACCCAAGGTAAATCCAACGGATGCTTGAACACAAGGCCGGATGAAGGACTTGTCTCGCATGCCGACGGGGTCACATCGCTTCTGGCTGCCCGATTCATCATGGTAGTTTGCGCGGGTTCGCAGCACTTGTGGTCTGCATCACACCCTACAATACCGACATGGCAACCACGGTTAGACCCGCAGTGGCGGAAGACGTGCCGCAGATTCTTGAGTTTATTCGGGGGTTGGCCAAATACGAGCGCGAGCCGGACGCGGTAACGGCAACCGAGGCGGATTTGCTGCGCGACGGGTTTGGGCCTAACCCCTACTACTGGTGCCTGATGGCGGAACACGACGGCAAAGCGGCGGGGTTTGCGCTTTGTTTTTTCAGCTACTCGACGTGGCTGGGTCGAGCGGGCGTGTATCTAGAGGATCTGTTTGTGCTGCCGGAATTACGCGGGCTGGGAATTGGCAAAGCGCTGCTGCAAAGGGTCGCGGCGATTGCGGTGGAAAAGGATTGTCCCAGGCTGGGCTGGGAGGTTCTCGACTGGAATACACCGGCGATCGAGTTCTACAGCGCCATGGGGGCAGAGTTTCTG
>NZ_JBARMD010000686.1:0-12778 GCF_049802275.1 Occallatibacter sp.
GAACCGGCTCATGCCATTGGCGATTCCCCGATAGCCAGCACCGCTTTTCGACTTGTCGTTGTCTTTGCCTTCGCTGCCTTCCTGCAAGTAGGTATCGAAAACACCGTCGCTGCGTGGCTGCCTACTTACGCGCTCCGCATGACCGGGAGGGGAATCGTCCTTGCGGCCGCGTCTTCGTCGTTTTACTGGGCAGGATTTCTTTCTTCCCGGGGATTGTCGTCTCTGCTCCTCTTGCGCGCCGCACCCATGCGCGTCTTCCGTGTTGCCATTGCTCTTGCATTCGCATCCGCGTTGCTTCTCGAGCTGGCAAGCTCCGTCGCCACTCGCAACGTGGCCATGTTCCTGCTTGGAGCTGCGCTGGCGCCAACGTATCCGCTTGTTCTCGCCGGCTTCTTCGCCCGCGCGCGCCACACCGCCGACTCGCGCTGGATCCTCTTTACAGCGGGGTTCGGCGGCTCCGTTCTTCCCTGGATCGCCGGTTTCATCTCAACGCAGACAGGCAGCCTCCGCGCAGGCATGCTCACCATCCCGGCTGCTCTTCTCATCATGGCCTTCGTCCTTCCCACGCTGCGCGAACCCAAAGCCATGACTGCAGTTCCGTAATCTTTCCCTCATTTCTGCTGCAAAAGGGAAGGGAAGCCATCAAGGCTCCCCTACCTTTCGAAACATAGCTGGTAGCTATAAGCTTCTCACTTCTTTCCTTCCAGCTCATCGGCCAGCGCGGCCGCGCCATACAGTTTGCGAAGGCCCTCGATCATTCCCGCCGAATGCACGGCAACGGCGCGATTTCTCGTTCCGTCGTAAACAAAGTCTCCTGCGAGCGACTCGATGTTGCCGTCGAAGATGAGCCCCACCAACTCGCCCTCGCGATTCACCACCGGTGAACCCGAGTTTCCGCCAATGATGTCGCCCGTTGAAACAAAGTCCAGCGGTGTCGCCAAATCAAGCTTGCTCAGCCCTGCCTCCTGCTTCGGCGTCAAGTTGAACGGCGCCTTGTTGCTGAAGCTGTATGCGCGATCGTACAGCCCGTAATACGTCGTGAACGGCGGTGCGATCGTTCCATTGTAGGGATAGCCATCTACTGTCCCGTAGCTCAAACGCAGCGTGAATGTCGCATCGGGATAAGCATTCTTCCCATACACCAGGAACCGCGCCTTCCCCAGCTTCTCGCCCGCCGGTGTCAGCACGCTTTCGATTGTGTCGCGCATTTTGCGCTGCGACTCGCGCACAATCGGATCCACGCGCCGGGCCGCAACAATCATCGGGTCTGTCGACGCTGCAATTGCTACCTCGCCTCCATCCATCAGCTCTTTGCGCACAGCCACATCGCCCAGCTTGGTGCCATCCACCATCGAATCCACCGTCGCATCAACCGGCCCGCCATTCAGCACGGCCTGAATATACGCGTCGTCCTTGCCGAGCTTCTCTTCGCCAAGATTCAAAGCCGTCTTCATGAACAGCTTTTCTGTGTCCTTCGTAATCGGAGCCGGCGACAGCAACTGAAACTTGAGCGATTGCAGGTTCGCATCATGGAACTGTGCCAACCGCTCGCCATCCGGTTTCTTGATCTCAGCGGAATACTGCACCAGGAGCAACGCAATCGTGAACAGCCTGCTGTCCGTCCGCCGATAAATCCGGTACCGAAATTCCGGCTTCACCTGCTCTTCGGCTTTTGCAATCGTGCCCCAGGCGCTCCCGTACTCTTTCTCCCACTCGGGATTCGCGGCGACCTTCCTGCGGAAGTCATCTTCTTCCGCCTGTTTTTTCGCGATCAGGTTCTTGTCCGCCAGAGCCTCCGCCCGGCCGACATACACCTTGAGACTGTTCTGCAAACCAAAAATTGTCGAGCCAACCTGCCGCGCCTGCTCCGGACCCTTTGCCGCATATGCTTGTGCCGCGGCGATCCGGCGCTTCAGATAATCCGTGACGGCCGGTTCCACTACGTCCCGCTCCACCAACAGTTCTGCCATCGTGTCCTGTCTCGATGTAGAACCTGGATTACCCGAAATAAAAATCAGCTCGCCGGGTGCCGCGCCCTTCGCGCTCCACTTCAGGTAGTTGTCTGTGTGCAGCGGCTTCCCGTTGTCGTAGACGCGAAACAGCGCCATATCCAGGTCATAACGCGGATACGTAAAGTTATCTGGATCGCCCCCGAAGAATGCCGCCTGCTGCTCCGGCGCAAAAACCAGCCGCACATCCGTGTACGCCTTGTATTGATAGAGCCAATATTCACCGCCACTATAAAACGACACAATATCCGAGCGCAGTCCTGTTTTATCCTTGCTCTCCTTTGTGATCGCTGCGATCTCTGCTTCGCGTGCCTTCAGTGCCTTCGCATCGTCCGCGATCCCCTTGGCCGCGCCCTGCACCCGCGCCGTAACGTCCTGCATTCCTACCAGCACATTGATCTCAAGATCGGGTGACTTCATCTCCTGGTCTGGCGTCGCCGCATAGAACCCATTGAGCAGATAATCGTGCTCAGCCGTGGAGTTCTTCTGCAGTTGTCCGCGCGCCACGTGATGATTGGTCAGCAGCAGCCCATCCGCACTCACAAACGAACCGGAGCCTCCGTCATTCAGCCGCACGCTCGACAGGCGCAAGTGGTCCAGCCACTCCTGCGTCGGATGAAAGTTGTACTTCGCCGCCAGTTGTTTCAGTGGCGGATTATCAAAGGTCCACATCCCCTCTTCGGCGCGGATCACAGGTGCAGCGACCAGAACGGCCACTGCCAGAATTGAAACAGAACGGTACGTACAACCAAACATCTAACACCTCACGACTGTCGAACAATTACTTTGTTAACACTTCAATTTACAGAGTTCAGCCAATGCCAGCCTTCACTGCCCACTGACCACTAGTCTTTCGGCATCACCAGTACCTCAACGCCTGAAGCCGCATCCTTCTGGTGGAATACCTGCTCCGTCGCCTTCGTAAACTGGTCTGGTGGCGTGTTGGGAATGTCAGCGAAAATCTGCGGATTGCGATCGGTCAGCGGGAACCACGAGCTCTGCACCTGGACCATGATCCGGTGCCCGCGCCGGAATGTGTGAAAAAGATCCGGCATGGTGAAGTTAATATCCGTCATCTTCTCCGGCACCAGCGGCTCTGGCTTCTCCCAGCTATTTCTGAACTTTGCGCGGAATGGCTCGCCTCGCAGCAATTGCTCGTATCCGCCCATCCTCACCGGCGGCGCATCCAGGACCCGCTTGTTAGGGCGGCCCATTTCGTCCGGATCGGGATAATTGTCTGGATAAACATCGATCAGCTTCACATCGAAATCCGAATCCGTGCTGGAACTTGCTACCTTCAGCTTCGGCGAAATCGGCCCCGCGATGGTGACATCTTCTTCCAGCGGATCGCTCACATACGTCAGCACGTCGGTTCGTTCGCTCGCGAATCGCTGGTCATCCACCATGTACCGTTGCGGAACCGTATCCGTGGTGTAGCCCACAAACGGCACGGGGTGGTTCGGATCGCTCTCGTAGTCATCCCGGCTCTGCACCTCGGTCGGCGGATTGAAGCTCAGCTTTCCGCCCGCGTGGAAATACAACATCTTCGCTGTCGCGGCCTTGGGGGGCCACTCATCAAAGTGGCGCCACACATTCGTACCCGTCTCAAACACCACGGCCTTCGGTTGTGCCGCGCCTTTGCCCTTCAGATAATGCTCGAAGAAAGGGAACTGAATGTTCTGCCGAAAGTACTCGCCAGTCTTCGCGCCGAATTGCACGTCGCCCAAATGCGAGCCGTCGCTGCGTGCCCATCCGCCATGCACCCACGGACCTTCCACCAGCGTTGTCGGTGTCTCCGGATTGAACTTCGACGTCGCGTAGAACGTCCGGTAAGGCCCGCTCAGATCCTCGGCGTCATACCAGCCGCCCACCACCAGTACCGCGCACTTCACATTCTTCATGTGCCGAGACAAATCCCGCGCCTGCCAGTAAGCGTCGTACGTGTTGTGCTTGGCCTGGTCGACAAACAACCAGTTCGAGCCCTTCAGATACTCCTTGTCCAGGTTCGCGATGTTCCCGGCCTTCAAATAGAACTGGTAGCTGTCCGGAGTTCCGAAATCGAACGGCACCGTCGCCTTCGGCGTTTGTGGTTCCTTCTGCGGCAGAAAGAACGCATAGAATCCAAAATTCGCCGACAGCATGAAAGCCCCGCCATGATATGCGTCATCGCCCAGAAAAAGATCTGTCATCGGCGCCTGCGGACTGGCTGCCACCAGTGCCGGATGCGAATCGATCATCGATGCCGATGTGTAAAACCCGGGATACGAAATCCCCCAGATGCCGACTTTGCCGTTATTGTTCGGCACATGTTTCAGCAGGAACTCAATCGTGTCGTACATGTCCGAGGCATCGTCCACATCCTGCGGCCCCTTCTTGTTATCGATGTGCGGACGCATCTCGACGAATTCGCCCTCGCTCATCCACCGTCCGCGCACGTCCTGGTATACGAAGATATATCCGCTCTTCTGGAATTCCTCTGAAGGCCCCAGGTTTTTGGGATACTGATCCTCCCCATAGGGCGCCACGCTGTACGGGGTGCGATCCATCAAAAACGGATAAGGACCGCCTGCAGGGTCCTTGGGCACATACACCGCGGTGAACAAGCGCTTCCCATCCCGCATCGGAATGCGAAACTCATATTTCGTGTAGTGGGCGCGAACGTAATCTTCGGCCGGGGCCTGCGTCGCCGCGGGTTGCTGCGCCCTGAGAGAAGGAAAGGCGAGAAAGAATACTGCCAGAACGGTGAAGGGAAGTCTCTGCAGTTTGAGCATTAGGTACTGGATTCTCCTGTGAAGGGTAAGACTATCGCATTTGAAAAGCCTCCGTCAGTGAACCATACCCGCTCACATCCCTCAAGCCCGGGCCTGCGTTTCTCCAGAATCGATGCACCCATCACTGTTCCTTGAGCCGTCTAGTGCTATAGTTTCCAATCACGTTTGAGGCGCACGCATGCTGACCTTCCGGACTCCGGCTCTCGCCCTTCTCGCCATCGTCTTCACCGTCCTTGCTCCCTCCTTCGCTTCGGCGCAGTCTAACAATCCCCCGAGCCCGCCGCTTCAGATCAACGTGCGCAACGTCCTTGTAGACATAGTCGTCACCGACAAGACGGGCGTCGCCGTCCCCGGCCTCCATAAAGAGGACTTCGAGATCCTCGAGAACGGCAAGCCGCAAACGGTGCAATACTTCGAACCGCATTTCCCGTCCACCGCCGCAACCCCGGCACAGCCGACACCGCCTTTACCGCCTAACACCTTCACCAACGTCCCCGCCACCGAGCCCAATCAGGCCATCAATATCCTCCTGATGGATGCGCTCAACACCACTATCCAGGACCAGGCGTACGCCCGTCAGCGCATCGTCAAATACCTCGGTACCGTTTCTCCCGGCCTTCGTATTGGCGTCTTCTTGCTTGGCGATCGCCTCCGCATCATTCAGGGATTCACGGATGACTCCGCCCTCCTCCGGGCCTCAGTTGAACACCTCGCCAGTAAGCCAGTCGCCGTTGCCATGGAAGCCACACCCAACGAACTCGCCACTCAGGGTTCGTCCCTCAAGAATCTTTCCACCATGACCTCAGACCCCGGCGGTCCCGGAGCAAACGGCGGCGCTCAGACCGCCCAGATGATCGCTGACATGCAGGAATTCTTGGCTACCTCCACAGCCGAACAGCGCAATCAGCAGCTTCTCATCACGCTCGATGCGCTCCAGTCCATTGCGCACTATGTTTCTGCGGTTCCGGGACGCAAAAACCTCATCTGGTTTGTTGGCGCCTTCCCGCTCTGCCTGCCCGATATCACATCCTCCAAGACTGGCTGCCCTTACGAAGATCAGATTGAGAAAACCTTTGATGCGCTTGCTGCAGCGCGCGTCTCCATCTATCCGATTGACACCGGCGGCGTATCTGCTCCCAACTCTGACATCGGGGGCGCCGGACAGGATGCGTCAGGCAGCCTGGTCCCCGGAACCACTATGCCGGGTGGCGTCTCTGCCTCTACCGACCCGTACTTCGCCTTCATCTCCTCAGAAAATTGGGCTAATGCCACGGGAGGAAAAGCCATGCACAATAACGACCTCGCAGGCGCCCTGGCCGCCGACATCCAAAACGGCTCCAGCTATTACACCGTTGCCTATACCCCAACCGACCCGAAAGAGATTGGCCGCGAACGCAAGATCAGCGTCAGACTCAAAGACGACGAGAAATACAAACTTTCCTACCGGCGCGCCTACTTCGAACGAACCCCCGGCGAAACCAAAACTGCATCAGCTGAGTCCGCCAAAGACCCGCTGCGCCCGCTCATGGATCGCGGTATGCCCAGCTTCGCCGACCTCCACTTCCGCCTGCATGTTGAGCCCAACGCTACACCGCTTCCTGCCGATGCACCTCCTGAAGGCGACAACGCCAACCTGAAGCAGCCTTTCAAGCGCTACACCGTGCGTTTCTTCCTTTCGCCTGAAAATCTGAACCTGGTTGAGAGTCCCAATGGCGTACGGCGGGCTCCCGTAGAGGTCGCTCTCATCGTCTACAGCCAGCGCGGAGAGCCCCTGAACTGGCTGGTTCGCTCCGTGAATCTCGCCATCCGCCCGGACCAGATGGCTATCGCCGAAAGCTCCGGCATTCCCTTCCACTTCGACTTCGATATGCCTCCGGGCGACGTTTACCTGCGCGCCGGCGTCTACGACGCCACCACCGATCGTGCCGGAACTCTCGAGATCCCCGTGGCCTCAATCCGGCCAACTCCGCAGCAACCCGCCGGCAGCCACTGACATTTCCCTGCGGTCCGCGGAGTTTTTGCTGAGTTTGTCATCCTCAGCGGAGGTTGCCACGCGACCGCAGATTGAAAGGTCTGCAGTTGCTCCAGCGAACGATCGGGTCTCATTTGAATCTTTTTCTGCATCTCAATAGATGTATATACATCTATACGTCATGACGAAGCCGTACACTCCGTCCCTCCCTTGCATGTGCGCGAGTTTCCGCCGGGCGTCCCGGGCCCTCACTCAGCTCTACGACGAGGCCATGCGCCCGACAGGAATCAAGGGCACACAATTCACGGTTCTGCAGGCACTTTCTCTGGCGGGTAAGGTGTCGCAGCGTGAGCTGGGCCAGATTCTGGCAATCGATAGCACCACCCTGACCCGAACGCTTGAGATCATGGGCCGCCGTGGCTGGGTCGCCAAAGAACCAGGCAAAGACCGGCGCGAATGGCGGCTGCGTCTCACCCGGGCCGGAGAATCTCAATTCAAACGCGCACTTCCCAGTTGGGAAGAAGTGCAGTCGCGGCTGCGAAGCCAACTCGGAAGCGATCGCTGGGAAAAACTTCTGAGCTTAACCAACATCGTGACCTCGATGGTCGCGGATTCAGGAGACGACTCATGACAACGTATGGAAAGCTCACAGCGTCCTTAATCGCAGCCTGGTTTGTCTTCGCGCTGGTCGCTTCAGGCCTGCACCTGTTCAGCACCGGCCCCAATCAGCCCCCGCTTCGCTTTGGGTTAGCCGTCTTAACGCCGCTCGTGTTGTTCCTGGTCTGGTTCGCTGCATCGCCTCAGTTCAGGCAGTTCGCAATGAACTTGAATCCTGCCGTTCTGACCGTGGTTCAAAGCTGGAGAATACTTGGTTTTGTGTTCCTTGCCCTTGCAGCCTATGGCATTCTCCCGCGGTTGTCAGCTTTGCCTGCCGGATGGGGCGACATCATTATTGGCGCTACAGCGCCACTCGTCGGTCTCACGCTGGCAAATCCCGGCCACCGCAGAAGTTTCATTGCCTGGCAATTGCTGGGAATGGCGGATCTGGTAACAGCGGTAACGCTGAACGCCCTTGCCGGTGTGATCGATCCTCACGGAGTTGCTGCGAGCGCGATGACCGTGCTTCCCATGAGCCTGATTCCGACTTTCGGCGTGCCGCTTTTCATGATCTTGCATGTGATTTGCATTGCCCAGGCAGCGCGGTGGCGGGCCACGGAGTACTTCGCAATTGGGCAGCAGCTAAATCCCCATTCAGCCTGAACCGGGCTGTTCCCTGGATTGAGCTTCGGAATAAACCCCTGGGTGAAAAGCCCGGGGGCTCACCTCATCACAGTCGCGCCAGGGGAGATGATCGTGAGCATAGCCCAGCAACCTCAAGAGAAGTCAAACCCTCCCTGTACCCGAATGAAAGAAGCTACTTTATTGCCCGCGGCCGCCCCAAAATCCTGTCGTCAATACTCGGCTACAAGTTCTTTGTAGCTCGCATTGGCCACGTGGCACCGTCCTTCGGCGTGTCCAAACTCGTTTTCGGTCACATCCATGATGAAGCCCGAAATCGGACCTACCGTTTCATTCGTCCCAGCGCTCGTGCTAGGTTTGTATTGCCGCTCCTGGTCGTCAGCCTCCCAGAGCAAGCCGAGCTCCAGACACGCTCGCTGCCTCTGCCGCGCGTAGTTCGCCAGACGATCCATCTGGTGCTGTTCCACACTGCAGCGGAACGCGAAACCGCTATTACAGGCCAACAAAATTGCCGCCGCGCATAGCGCCGTCACTTCCGCAATCTTCCAGCTTCTACTTAGAAATCGCAAAAGATCAACACCACCACATCAGGGAATTTTGGGGATTTTCGTGTGCCTTCAGTATATCGAAATCCGGGTTTTTCAAAGTGACGAATAGCACTCCAATTCCGCTCGGAATATTCCCGAAGTCACCTGGATCCGCGCTGAAAACCACCTGAGCTCCGCGCCATGCTGCTCAAGCAAACCATCTGCCATGCGCCGGTTTCGGTCGGATTCATGCGACAATCGACTCACTGGACCGTCCCCGTTCAAGGTGAGGTCACCATGCGTTCTCCAGCCGCCCGCTCTCGGCTTCTCTTCCGCGCCCTTTTCACCTCAGTTGCCTTTCACGGCGCCTTCTTCGCATGTGTGTACTTCTTCGGCACGCACGCGAGAGTCGTAATCGTCCAGCCTGTGAAGACCCAGGTTGTTGCACAGCTGGCGTTTGCCGGCGGCTCCCATCGCATCACCATCGAGCTGCCGGTTTCGCATTTCGCTGCAATCACCCGCGAACCTGTACGGAACGCGCCGCCCGCCAGGAAGACTGACATTCCCATGCAGGTCCCGGCCCTCAAGCAGTCAGGCGGCGGTTCCACGCTTTCACCGCATCATGGCGACGGATCTTCAAAGGCCCCGACCGGCAACGGAAGCGACCTGGCGGACATTCACCCCGCTTTCCCCGTCTTCTCACCCCATCCTCCCGTCACCGACCGATCCCTTCTACCCTCCTCCGAACAGAAAATTGTTGTCGACGTAAGTGTGGATGCTTTCGGCCAGGTGGTGAGCGAAAGCCTGGTTAAAGGACTGGGAAACAATCTGGATAGGATCGTGCTGGAAACCGTGAGGACCTGGCGCTTCCAGCCGGCGACTTTGAACGGCAAGCCCGTCGCCACGGAAGCGGAGTTGATCTTCCCCTTCAACTTGGATTATCCGATCACAATCTCATAGCGAGCATTTCTCGAGGCCTCATTCCTCTCCCGAATGCTTCTTCCGTGATCCGGAGGCAAAGACCGCGTTTGGCCAATTGACTGGTTTTGTGCCGAGGATCCTCAGCAAACGCCCAGATAAACCCTGGTGCGTCGGCGGTCCGTGCCGTCAATTGGCCGCAAAGAGATTGAATGTTCCTGAACCTATCGTGTGTTGAGTGGATTGAAGTAAGATAGCCGGAACCGATATCCCAGCGGTTCGTTCCCCTGAAGACGTAAGGTTTTCAATCCTGAGGAGTGTATGGATAGAGCCAAGAAAGAGAAGCATACAACTGATCAATTACGCGGCGTTCTGCGGGGGGACGCTTTCGAAAGCGATTGCACCGTGGCGCTCGTCACCAAACTCGATCACGAGAAGCCAACCGTCGCGGTGTGGACCAGCCTGCGCATCACCGCAGCAACCCAGACGCCTCCAGACGGAACCTATCGCCTTGAGGTCCATGGGCGCACATTTGATGTGAAGCGCGTTGGCGGCAAATGGCCCACGCTGCACCTCTAAATCGCGGCAATCTTCTCTGGCCACGATTTCGTTTTCATAGTGCGCCAGCGTTGAGCGCGGTGGCCGGGGTGCTGCCCGTTAGAATCTTTGTACATGGATATTATTGAAAAGACTTCCTCCGGCGAGGAGACGATTCTCGAAGGCACGCGCTTTGTGCGGGCCTGCCTGCGCAAGCCGGTCGATCGCACGCCGGTCTGGTTTTTGCGCCAGGCCGGGCGCTATATGCAGGAATACCGCGAAGTTCGCAAACACCACACGTTGGTGGAAATCTGCAAGCAGCCGGAACTGGCCGCCGAAGTAACCATCACCGCAGCCGAGAAACTGGGCGTGGACGCGGCGATCATTTTTGCCGATCTTCTTCTGCCGCTCGAGCCCATGGGGCTTCCATTTGAATTCCAGGCGGGTGAAGGGCCAGTGGTGCACCATCCGGTGCGTACAGCCGAAGATGTGAAGGCCTTGCGTGTCGATCGCGCAGCCGACCTGGCCTATGTGGCGCGCGCGGTTGAAAAGGTCGCAGCGCATTTTGGCGACAGGCTCGGCGTAATTGGTTTCTGCGGAGCCCCGTATACGCTTGCCAGCTACATGATCGAGGGGGGCGGGTCGCGGAATTACATCTTCACCAAGCAGATGATGTACAGCGATACGCCGACGTGGCGTGCTCTTCTCGACAAAATCGTCGTCGTGCTGACGGAGTACTGCCGAATGCAAGTTCAAGCAGGCGCCGATGTCATCCAGATTTTCGACAGCTGGGTTGGCTCGCTGGGACTGCAGGACTATCGTGACTATGCTTTCGAGGCTTCGAAGCGGCTGGTGCGTGCGGTGCAGCAAATGGGCGTGCCGGTGATCTATTTTGGCGTCGAAACCGCCGGCTTGCTGTCGCAGATGGCCGCGACGGGCGCCGATGTAATCGGTCTAGACTGGCGCCAGCCTCTGGATATCGGCTGGCAGGAAGTGGGCCATGCGCATGCGGTGCAGGGCAATCTCGATCCCATCACTCTCTTCGCACCGATCGAGGTGCTGGAACTGCGGGTGAAGGAGATTCTGCGCGCTGCAGCGGGGCGGCCTGGCCACATCTTCAATCTCGGTCATGGCATTGTTCCTCTGACCCCAGTTGAGAACGTACAGGCCGTCGTCAGGATGGTGCGGGAGTTCCGGCTGGAGAACCAAAATGTCTAAGCAGGCCGTATTGCTTCTCGCGCACGGTACGCCGGAGACCGTCGAGCAGATTCCGGAGTACCTGCGCAACGTGGTGAGCGGGCGGCCGCTGCCTGAGCACGTCATCGAGGAGATCAAGCACCGGTATTCCCTGATCGGGCGCAGTCCGTTGACTGAGATCACGCTCGAGCAGGGACGACTTGTGGAAGCTGATCTCGTGATGGAAGGCATCGACGCGCCCGTCTACGTCGGCATGCGGAACTGGAAGCCTTACATTCCCGATGTTGTCCGCAAGATGCGCGCCGATGCTGTGGAGCAGGCAGCAGTGATTTGCCTTGCTCCGCAGAATTCGCGCACCAGTGTCGGACTCTACAAACGCGCAGTGCAAGCTGAGGCGGGGGCGCTAAAGATCGATTTCACCGAGGGCTGGGCTCAGGACCCTCTTCTCGCAGAAGCATTCGCCGAGCGGCTGCGGGCTGCAGAAGATCGGATGAAAGACGAAACAGGCGCGTTTGTTCCTGTGTTGTTTACGGCGCACAGTGTCCCAACGCGTACGGTGCAGCCGCCCGACGTGTCTGCAGGAGTGAATCCCGGTCCGCGGCTGTGGCCGGGCGAAGGCGCCGACCCATATGCGGAGGAAGCCAGGAGAACCGCGGAGCTTGTGGCAGAGCGCTTGCCCGGGATTCCGAAGAGGTGGTTCGCTTTCCAGAGCCAGGGAGCGAGCGGCGGTCCGTGGATCGGGCCTTCCGTTGAAGAGACGCTCACTGCCATTGCCGAGGAAGGGGTAAAGACGCTCCTTCTTCAACCCATTGGCTTTCTGTGCGATCACGTCGAGATTTTGTACGACGTGGACATTGCGTTTAAGGAATATGCATCGAAGCTTGGTGTCCGCCTGGAGCGTCCGGAATCGCTGAATGCGTCGCCTACCCTGGCGCGCGCGGTCGCAGGACTTGCGAAATGCGGGCTCGGTCGGTTACAAGGTTAAATATCTCCAATCGCCTGAACGAACACTGGTTTGAAGTCTCACCGGGTCTCCTCCTCGTCCCGAATGTCTTCATATGCGACAACGTGTTAAGCCATGCGACGAAAGGCCTTTAGTATTGCCTGCTAGGTTCTCCTTGAGCAATTCGCGCTTCCCATCGGTATCCTGTCCCGACTGCGGGAGGCCGCGCATGCGACGCCTTGCCCGGCACGGGTTCTTGCAGCAGCACGTCTGGTCGTTCTTTGGATACTACCCATGGGAGTGCCCGATCTGCAGAAAGCCGAGACTCATCCGCTGCCGGAGCAGGCGCGGGCAGCAATCCGAAAACGCGCGACTGCCGCGGGTATAGCCCGGCCAATTCAGATCTCTATAATGTCCAGAACATATTCCATGTCTCATGGAGGTCAGTTTGCTCTCTGTTCGTGCTGCAACTCAACGCGCCGGTTTGCTCGTGCTTGCGCTCGGATGTACTGCGCTGGCTGTTTGTGGACAGGCGGCAAAGAGCACCACAGCCGCGCCTCAGACCGTGTACATCAAGGCCGGCCACCTGTTTGACGCTACCGGCGACACGCTGCGCGATAACGTGGTGCTGGTGGTGGAGGGTGAACGGATCAGCAAGATCGCTC
>NZ_JBARMD010000687.1:0-13732 GCF_049802275.1 Occallatibacter sp.
GGCCCTGGCGCGCCTGCAATTCACGCGCGAGCACGCGGCTGTTGAACTCGTGGATGACGCGGGCTACGTAGGCGCGGGTCTCGTGGTAAGGCGGAATACCGTGGTACCTGTCAACTGCAGCGGGACCCGCGTTGTAAGCGGCGAGAGCCAGGGCGATGTTGTCGTGGTATTTCACCAGCAGTTCATTCAAATAAGCGGAGCCGCCGCGGACATTCTCGTCGGGACGGAAGCTGTCGTCGACACCTTCTTCGGCGGCGGTGTTCGGCATCAGCTGCATGAGACCGCGGGCGCCTGCCCGGCTTACGGCGCGGGTGTTGCCATTGCTTTCCGCTTTAACGACGCTGGCGAGCAGGTCGGCATCCAGATTGTGCTGCTGGCCGGCTGTGGCGAGCATTTCGTGCAGATCAGCGGGGCTGAGCTTTGCGCCGGTCTTCGATCCCGCTGCGTCAGAAGACGCCGGAGTCCGTGGAGGATCGGGAACGGTTTCAATCTTCGCGATATCCGCAGAGGAGCGGTCGATATAGCTGCTATCGCCCGAACCGAGATAGAGGCGAACCTGCGAACCGATCTGCTCATGATGGTTGCAGAGCATCTCGTAGCCGTTGGTCAGGCTTACACGCTCGGCGGCGAATGCCCGCGCGGTGGCGCCGGCGAGAGCAAGAGCCACCAGGGCAACGACGAATTGGAAGTGAAGACGCAAAACTCAATTCCTGCTGGTTCAGACTTTAGCAGAGGTGTGGCGCGCCACGGCCATCTCCAAAGTCACGGCCACGCCATCCTCATCATTAGGCGGCGTTTGCTTCCAGCCGCGGGTTTTGGCCAGGGTGCGCAGTTCCTGGGCTGCGTTGGCCATCATGACGGCCTGACCTGCCCATTCGAGCATGTCCACATCGTTCCAGTTATCGCCGATGGCCATGGTTTCCTTGCGATCCACACCGAGGCGGGCGGCAAGCCTCTCCAGTGCCCAGCCTTTTGAAACACCCGGCGGCAGCAGGTCGAGGATAGAGAGATCGCGCGCAGGGTACTCGGTTCGGACAGCTTCGCAGAACGGGCTCAATTCACTGGCTTTGAGGGCTTGTTCGGCTCGTTTCATCTTTTCGATCGCGCCTGTGACCATACCCTGGATGGGATCATTGCCATCGCTGAGTGCGTTTTCGAGCGGTTTAACAATCTCGATAGCGTCGCGATTGGCCTCCACCCATAATGCGATTCTCTGATGTGCCTGGTCGAAATCTTCGAGTATCAATTCGCCGCGTCCCACCTGGTCAAAGGTAAATACCAGTGTTCCGAAGGGTCTGAGCAGGCCGCAGAGGCCCCGGGCCACGCGGGCTTCGAGGTTGGAGCGGTCGAGTGGATCGCCGCCCAGGGTTCGGGTCACTGCTCCATTTGACGTGATGAGAGGCATATCCGCTCGCAGCCCAAGGCCCCCGAGCAGCGGTGCGGTATATGCGGTTCGGCGCCCGGTGGCGATGGCGACCGTGATGCCGGCCTGCTGTGCGGCGCGAAGGGCTTGTACATTGCGGGGGCTGATGGATTGGCTGAAGGTGGGCAGCAGGGTGCCGTCCATGTCAATTGCCACCAGTCGCACGGGGGGATGCATGGGTCTAGTGTACCGGGAACGGGATGATCATTCGGCACGACTGAACAGCTTGCCCCCAAAACGCATCTTTAGACGGATTTGTATCAGGGCACAGCTTTTAGCCGCGCCGTATACTTTTCAAAACCTGCGTGCATTTGTGCAACATGAGGTCAACAGCACCTCACCATGTGACCGGGGGCACGCCCAGCGAGCTTGAAGTGCCGCAGAATTGTGTGCAGCGGAGGCGAGTATGCAGCCGGAAATCCTGATTGCGTATGTGACGCGGAGCGGGTCGACGGAGGAGGTTGCCGAGGCCATCGGAATGACCATCCACGAGGCAGGCGTTGCGGTGGACGTGAAGCCGATGGTTGACGTGGATTCGATCGCGGACGATACAGCGGTGATTCTTGGCACCGCGCTGTACGTAGGTCATTTTCCAAAGGAGTTCCACAGGTTTGTGCAGCGGTTTCGGCGGGAGTTGGGCAATATACACCCGTGGATCTTTGTTCTTGGGCCGACAGAAAATGAGCCAAAGAATTTTGCGGCGGCAGAGGAACAGGCCAAAAAGGAACTGGCGAAGTATCCCTGGCTGCATGCGGCGAATGTGCGCGTGCTCGGCGGCAAGTTTGATCCGCACCATTTGAACCTGCCGTTTCCTTTCAGCCTGGTGATGAAGTTTCCGGGGAATCCCATGCGGAAGTTGCCGGCATCGGACATTCGCGATTGGGATTGGATTCGCCGGTGGGCGGCGGCGATTGCGGATCATGTGAAGAAAGGTCCGGCAGCCCAACCGGCAGAATTCGCCGAATATAGTATCTATAGAAATAGTTGACTAGGAAACTAATATTTAGCTATGCTTCTTCCATGAGCAAGGGAAGGGCATCTGCGCAGCCTGTCAGCGATCTTCAGGACCACATCGGTTTCTGGATGCGGTTTGTGTCGAATCATGTTTCACATGCCTTCGCGCGCAAACTCGGGCAAAGCGGCGTCACGGTGGCTGAGTGGGTTGTGTTGCGCGAGATGTTTGACTGCGACGATCTGGCTCCCAGCACGGTTGCCGAACGCACCGGAATGACAAGGGGTGCGGCATCGAAGCTGATTGACCGCCTGGTGGAGAAAAAGCTGGTGGCGCGCGAAGAACGCAGCGATGACCGCCGCTACCAGGATATTCGCCTGACCAACGCGGGCACGAAGCTGGTGCCGCAACTGGCGGCACTTGCAGATCTGAACGATCGCGAGTTTTTCGCGCCGCTTTCTGCGTCCGAGCGCAAATCGCTGCTCACGACGCTGAAGAAGCTCGTCGAAAGAAACAAATTGCACAGAGTCCCAATCGAGTAAAGGAGAGTTATGCATAAGCAGGAGATGAACGCTGAGGCGATTCACAAGATTCTCGCCGAGTCGCAGGCAGGGAACCTGATTTTTCCAGAGGTTGTAGGCCGCATGCTGGCGGCGGGCGTCGAGTCGTACTTTGTGGACGTGCCGCGCGCGGAGGATGTCGTCTACCTGCGCGACGGCACGGCGCTGACGGTGAAGATGCATCTGCAACTGGATGTTGTGGCCGAGGAGTTTTCAGAGGAGGGAATCGTGGCGGCGATCGGCGCCGCGCAGCGTGATGAAATTCGCTATCCGGAATTCATGCGGAAGTCGTGCGCAGCAGGAGTGACCGCGTACTGGGCTTTCCTGACGGGGAAGAAGGTGATTTACTTCGGACGCAAAGGAGAGTTTCACGAGGAGTATTTTCCGGGCGCAAAGTAGCGGCTCGCGGCCGCTCTGATGCAACGGGTCCGCTTCGTTGGTTGAACGAGGCTCCAACAGCAGGAAATTGGATACACTTGCTGCATGGAACGGATCTGCACACATTGCCATGCGGTGCTGGCCCAGGACACCAAGGGGGACTGGTGCCCGGCGTGCGGCGGCTCGTTGATTGAGCGCGCTGAATTGCCGTCGACTGAAGCGAAGGCGGCGCCCGTCGAAGTGGATCATCGCGGCATTGTGCTGCCTCGCAGGCATGCGCTGGGCGGGATCATTACGCCGCAGTAGATTCGCGATGGCCACGGAGTTGCATTGATCGTCATTGAGCGCATCACGCCTCAAACTGCCCTTGTGTTCAAGGATGTTCGCCTGCGTGCGCTGCGGGATGCGCCTGCCGCGTTTTCAAGCACCTATGCAAAGGAATCTGAGCTTACCGATGAGGAGTGGATGAAGCGCTCGGTGCGATGGAGCAGCAATGGGTCTGCGATGTTTCTGGCAATGGATGGCGCAGTCGCCTGCGGGATCGTCGGCGCGTACGAAGAAGAGCAGGCCCGGCACGCGCATGTGATTTCGATGTGGGTCGATCCCGAATTCAGGCGTGCCGACGTGGGAAAGGCGCTGATCGATGCGGTGGTCGAGTGGGCCGCTTCTCGCGCCATGCCGGAGTTGAAGCTGATGGTGACGAGTGTGAATCCTGGCGCAATCGCATTTTATGAGCGCCTTGGGTTCAGCAAAACGGGCAACACAGCGGTGTATCCCAACGATTACGGAATACGAGATGGCGCGGCCACTGCAGTGAGCTGCTGACGGCCGGCCGAAAGGGTATGCAATGTCGCTCCTCCAAATTACGACGGCCCAGGCATTTTGTCCTGGGCCGTCGTGGTGATCTGTAAGTCTTGAACTAAGGCTATCGTCTTGACGCGATTGCCCGGGCATTTTCACCAATGCCCTCTGCCGCTATCGCTCGATGGCACCGTCCGCCAAAGCGGATTATCGGGGCGACACAGTCGTCGCTTCATTTGAAAAACGCCACTTTGCGTATCGGATCGAGAGGTGCATTGCAACGTGAAAAGATGCGGTCAAACCCCATGCGGTTGAATATTTTCCGCGGGGTAACCATTGGGAATCGGGGTGCGAAGCCCTAGGCCACAGTCAACTCACGCGATGTACCGCCAGAAGAGTATCGCTGCATCTTTTGGACTGCCCCCATCTCAGTACGAGGTCAATCTACGCCCAGATTCACGCCGCGTCAACATGTGCTTTTGAAGTCGACACCCGGAAGTTATCCTCGTTGAGCCTCACTGCGGTAACTGCTCTGGATCTAGAAACAAAGTCTCCGTCCACCAGTCGCTGAAGTCGCTCGTATCACCGGGAGTCAAGTGCATCTCTACCGTCAGGCGCCTCAACTTGCACATTCCATGCGTAAAAAAGTTGAAAGTGTTTTGCAGGTAATTTCCCGTGTACGGCGCACAATCAGATTGATAGGAGTTCTCATGCGGCTGGCGGCCCATTTATCGATTCCACTCCAAACTTCAGCTGCTTCGAAACGAAAGACACTGTGCCTCATTCATCGCAGCTTTACCGTGATGAGCGAGGAAGCCAAACGAAGCACTCCGCTGCCAGGCATCGACCATGCGCCGGACAAGTTCACCCCCCCACCCCCTCCCCCCTGTGAAACTGTGAAGCCCACCTGCACCGGCTCGTAAACCTTGCAGCATCATTCGATCCTTCGCTCAAATCCCACAGCCTCACAGATCCTGTGAAACTGTGAACGTGAAATCTCAGTTTTAATGAATGTCACTCGTAACGGAGGGCTTCAGCGGGGCGGATGCGGGCGGCGGTCGAGGAAGGATACAACGTTGCCAGCAGCGAGATGCTGATGGAGACCGCGGAGACCAGAATCCCGTCCACCCATCTTGGTGCGAAGGGAAGCGTGTCGATGGCGTAAACGTCGGGCGAGAGTTGGATGTGATAGTGGCTTCCAGCCCACGCGCCGATATAGCCGAGGACGAGGCCGATCACGGTTCCGACAACGCTGATGAGCAGGCCCTGCAACAGAAAGATGCGGCGTACCTGTGCGGGGGCGACTCCGAAGCTCATGAGTACGGCGATGTCGCGAGTCTTTTCCATCACCATCATGGTGAGTGCGATGAGGATGTTGAGCGCGGCAACGACAACGATGAGCGTGATGACGATGAAGGTGACGATCTGCTCGAGCTTGAGGGCGCGGAAGAGTTCGCGGTTCTGCTCCATCCAGTTGGTGGTCATGAAGCCAGGGCCGGCAGCGGCTTCGATTTCCTTCGCGATTCGTGGGGCGTTGTTGAGGTTGTCGACTTTGAAGCTGATTACGGAGACCAGGTCAGGCTCATCATAAAGGCGCTGCGCATCGGAGAGGCGTACGAATCCCCACGCGGAGTCGTATTGATAAAAGCCTGTGTGGTAAGTGCCGGCCAGCTGAAAGTGCTGAACTTTAGGGATCACCCCAACCGGCGTCAGATCACCCTGCGGGCTCACCACGGTGACGGAGTCGCCGACGTTCGCACCAATTGAGTCCGCCAGATCTTTACCAAGAACAATGGGCGGATATTCCGCATTCGCCGGAGAGGCCGGTTCAGGTGCCGGATCAAGAGCGCGAATGGCCGCGGCCGAGGTGTTGGACAGGACCTTGCTGACAGTTTTTTCGTCGGCCGGTACTACTCCTTCGATCAGCGCGAAGCCGGCGCGAGCCCCTCGGGCGACCATTACCTGTTCGTCAAGCTCGGGCGCGGCGGCGACAACGTGTGGAAGCTTCGACAGCTTTTCGACGAGAGGACGCCAATCACGGATGCCGTCGTTCTTCACGCGCATGAGTTGCACGTGGGCGCTGGAGTCGACAAGGCGATCCTGCAGGTCGCGGCGCATGCCGTTGGTGACGGCGAGAGCGATGATGAGGGCGGCGACTCCGGCGGCCACTCCGCCGATGGAGATGGCGGTTACGACACCAACGACAGCCTGGCGCCTTTTGGCTTTCAGGTACCTGGCCGCCACATAGAGCTCAAATCGCATTGTGCCTGCTTCTTACTTCGTGCCTGCTTCTTACTTTGGCGCCTGTGAACCGAAGACGGTTTTGGCCACGCCGACGTTTTCGTGGCGATCATAGACGCGCACGGTGATGAGGTGCTCGCCGGTTTTGCCTTCGAGGGCCTTGGCGGGAACCTGGAAGTCGTATTGCTCGCGTTTCGAGTCGGAGAGTTTGCCGACGGGATCGATGTACTGCCACGTGCCGGCATCGAGCGCGTACTCGGCGTGCGCGATCGGCGAGGCAGCATCTTCGGCGTCGAACGTGACGCGTGCAGGAGCGGGGCACGGCGCCTGCGCGCATTTTGCCAGTGCCTGTTCCACGTGCAGATTACTTATGACTGGAGGCGTGGTATCAATTTCGAAGCGCTCACTTTCCTTTGAGTCGGAGAGGGCTTCGCCGGGAGTGTGCGAAGGAGAATCGGATGCGACAACTTTAACCCGGTAACCGCCGTCGGGAATGAGTGCGGCGTCGAAGCTGTAGGCTTTTTCGGTGATGTTGTCCTTAAGCAGGTGCCAATCGTGTTCTCCGTCGCCGCGGAGATAGAGCGCGTAGACAAGGTCGTCGCCGTTTTCATCGTGCGCGGCCCAGCGAACCGTAACCGCGGTGCGGTCTTTGATGGCCTGAAGCGGCGTGTTGGCGCTGCCCGTATCCAACGGAACGACGAGCGGCTGGTTCGAGGAGGGGAAGCTGATGTTGACGATTTGCGTTTGGCCTGGGTTCGTAGTTTGCACGTTGATGCGCGCTCCAGGTGCGACGACGAGGTCGTCAATCTCGGGTGCGGCATTCACGGGGAGATAATTCACGCCGACGCTGCCCAGCTCGCCGCCGGCGTGCAGTACTGCCTTCCATTGCAGGAAGCGGCCTGCAGGCGATTGGACGGCGCCCTCTTTGAGAGGCTGCCAATCAGACCATCCCCAGTCCCCGCGACCGCGGATGGGCTGCTCCACGTTGCCGGTGCGCGTGAGGATCTCATAGTTCTGCGAGGCGGGATCGACTTCGACGCGGCCGAATCGCGCGAAGGCGCCGGCGTCGAGCACGTCGCTGGCGTATTCGTGGGTTTCGGATTTGCCGAGGGAATAAAGCTTGCCGGTGTTGCCGGTGCCGATGAGGATGGCGCTGTTGCTGCCGTGGACCTCGGCCACGCTCAGGCCCTGCTGTGCTTCGACGTTGGCGACGTCGGCGTAATCACCGTTCGGCTGGATGCGGAAGACATGTCCCCGATTGCCGCTGATGGCGAGCAGGCCGTCGGATTGTGCGGCGAGTGCGTAAACGATATCGTCTTTACTCGACCATATCTTGCGCGGGGCCTGGTCTTCGGCAAGAGCGTAGATCTCAGTGCCCTCGGGCGTGGAGGTGCTGGCGTTCGCAGATTGCAGCGAGCCGGGTTGCACGATGGTGAAGGTGATGGTCCCGACACCCTGCACGGGAAGCGGAGGTAAGGGATTATGGCTCTTGTCGCCGACGCTGGCTGCGAAGACGGTGCCATTCGCGGCGACGGACACGGAAGTAATCTCGCGGCGCGGTGCTTCGAACAGCACGTAACCTTTGCCTTGCGGATTGATGCGATAGACGAGGCCGGAGCCGTCGGAACCGGCGATGAGGTTGCCCTTCGCATCCCACGCGAGAGCGCGTATGTGTTGCTCGTCGCTCTTGAAAAACATTTCTGGCTTTCCATCGGCTCTAGCAGGATCGACACGATAGATTGCACCAGGGCCGCCTACGGCGATGTAGAGTCTGCCGGAGGCGTCGAAAGTCATGTCCCAGATGTAGTGCGACTTTGATTCGCGATTGAACCTTGATTCGGCGCCATTATCGGAAGTGCCGTCTGTTTTGCTCGCATCGAAAACGACTTTTGCGCTCGACTCATCCTGTTTCGCGGTTGCATTCGGATCGAGCTTGTAGACCTTGCCGCTGGGCACAGTGGCGGCGTAGAGGGAACCATCGGGGCCGACGCGTACGACCTGGACGCTGACATCGCGCGATTCAAACAGCGTGAATGGCTTGCCGTCTTTCTGGGTGCTTCCGCGGAGAACGGTTGCGGGTGAGCCGGTGCCGAGATATGGGGTGCCGTTCTTGCCCACTGATACAGACCAGACGAATGTGGAGGGTGTGGTGAAGAGATCCGTCAAGCCGGGACCTTCGCGCAGATCACCGTTACTGCCGATGGCTACACCTTGTGGAGTCCCTTTTTCGAATTCGTCGATGCGTGACTGTGTCCAAAGGTGAGTGCCCTGGCCGATGAGGGGCTGGACCGCAAAGGTTGTCGCAAAAGCGGCAAAGACGAACGCGAAGAAAGGGCGGGGAGTCTGACGATTTGCAGCAACCATTCTTCGTTGAGTCTACTAAAGCGGGCGGGCGGAGAGCATGCTCATCTGCCAGTGCGGAACTGGATGATGCGGCGGCGGTCGCGTTTGGAGGGGCGGTGTTCGGGAAGGGGAGCGTGTTGCTGCATCGCTTTTCGCTCCGCGGCTTCGCGCAGGCGTTGTTCTTTGCTGGCTTCGGTTTCGCGATAGAGGGTTTGTGCAACGGCAGCGGGGCCGCGAATTTCGCTGAGTTCAAGAACTTCTATACGAAATTCGCCGCCCTCGTTTTTGATGCGAAGCATGTCGCCTGCATGCACAACGCGGGCGGGTTTGGCTTCGATTTCGTTGGAGTGGATTCGGCCGAGGTCGCACGCCTTGGAGGCAAGGACGCGCGTCTTGAAGAAACGCGCGGCCCAAAGCCACTTGTCGATGCGAACAGAATTGGTGGAATGCCCAGAGGTCACGGTATCTCGCGAAAAAGCATCAGGAAGCAGAATCCGAAGTCCTCCAGATGTACAGGAACTCTGAGTCGCTGGACGTCGCCACCACGATGCCTCTCTGGTGCGTGGCGCGATTGAGAGCCGAGCGAATGTTTTCCTTGGAGTCGGGCAACGCCTCAAGCGGAATCTTGAGCGCACGGTCAGCCTCCAGCTGTTCAATGTCATTCAGCAACTGGGTGACGATCTGCTTGTGCTTGCCATCTCGTCCTTTTGGGACGTCTATTTGTTTGATCGACTGGTAGTTCATCGGCGGCGTATCGGAACTTGGATTCGTGGCCATGGGAAGATTTCCTCAGCAGTGTTTTTCTTCACATCGTTCAGAAGGCGTTCTCTTAACGTATGACTAAACCGTCGTAAAGCTATCCTAATGCTGAGCAGATATTAACTGTCAAGAATTATCAGCAAATCGCACGGAAGAAAAACGTGTGTCGCAAAGGGTCTAATGTTAGCCTATGACTCCCATACATCTGTCGATGTTGTAACTACTTAGCGCGTGATCTCAAAGAGATTCCCCGTATGCAACAATCCCTGCTAGGTTTGAATTCGAGAGGTGAATATACGTGAGCAAGGACAGAGTTTTCCCCACCGTCCCGCTTAGAGACGTTCCTGCAGTCTCCGATGAGAGCAAAGGAGGTCATCGCCCCGTGGTCCTGGTTGTGGACGACGAGAGTGTGATTGCCGATACCCTGGCGGAGATTCTTTCGCGAAGCGGCTATGCCGGAGTGGCAGAGTACGACGGAGACAGCGCGCTCGAAACTGCGCTGTTGACGCCACCGGAGATGCTCATTACCGATGTGGTTCTGCCCGGCATGACGGGCATTGAACTCGCAATTTCGGTGAGGCGAATCTATCCGGATTGCAAAATTATTCTTTTCTCCGGGCAGGCATCGACGGCCGATCTGCTGGCTAATGCACGCGCAGATGGTCATCATTTCACGCTGCTCAACAAGCCCTTGCATCCGCAGGATCTGCTGGCGCGTGTCTCAGAGGGGCTTAAACCGCGGAAGCAAGTTGCTGTCGAAGCAAGATAAAGCGCGGCGAACTGCGGAAATATTAAAGCTGGAAACTGAATGGGCGCCGATCGCGGGCGCCCGTTCAATTTAGCTGGCCAGGACGGCCCTGTAGCGCACCTTATTCTTTTTGACTTTCTCAATGGCCTCATTAGCCTTAGCCATTGCGAATGCCTCGGTGGTTGCTTTGACGCCGTGGCGCGCTGCGACCTCGAGCATTTCGCGCATCTTCTGCGGACTGCCGATGGGGCTGCCGGTCACAGTTCGAATACCGCTGATGAGAGGAAAGGCCTGCAACGACACGGGCGAGGGAGGCACTCCGACAAAGCACAGCGTGCCGGTGGGCCGTAGAGCCTGGATATAGACGTTCCAATCCTGGTCAGCATTGGCGGTGTTCAGAATGAAATCAAGCGAGCCGGCAACTTCTTTCATCGACTTCGACTCGCGGGAATGCACGAAGTGATGCGCTCCCAGCGCACGAGCTTCTTCTTCTTTCCCGGTTGAAGTGGAGAACGCGGTGACTTCTGCGCCAAAGACGCGAGCGAACTGAATGGCGATGTGGCCTAGTCCACCGATGCCAACGACGCCGACGCGCGACGAGGGATTGATGCCGTGATCGCGCAGCGGGCTATAGACAGTTATGCCTCCGCATAGCAGGGGAGCGGCCTGCTCGCTGGGCAGGGCATCGGGAATGCGCATTACGAAGCGCGCGTTGGCGCGGACCTTGTCTGCATATCCGCCGTTGCGATGCACGCAGGTGGCTTCCAGCGAAGCGCACAGATTCTCAAGGCCGCGGCTGCACCACTCGCATTCTCCGCACGAGTTCGACTGCCAGCCGAGGCCGACGCGCTGACCAACTTTAATCGAGCGCACGTGGGGACCAACGGCTGTCACGGTGCCGATGATCTCGTGTCCGGGGATGAAGGGAAAATGGCTGATTCCCCAGTCGTTTGAAATGAGGTGGAGATCGCTATGACAAATGCCGCAGTGGGTGATGCCGATTTCGACTTCCTGCAAGCCCAGTTCCCCTGGGTCATAGCGAAAAGGCAAAAGTTCGGCGCCCGCTGCGTGAGCTGCTAGTCCTTGAATTAGGGCCATGGTTGTTACGCAGTCCTCACTGGGGTCGCAAAAAAGGCCGGTAACGTGGGCCGTACAAGTGCGACAGATTTACGTTAGCGGTTCAGGTCAACTCTAGTCTAAACCGCCGCCGGGCTCGATATGCAGATTGAGGATTTGAAATCCGCTGAGCATGCCGCCGGCAGGCGCTTGACCCGCGACGACGGCGGACTCTCCATTGAGTGTGACGTCCTTGGCAGTGCGCAGAGGTTCGAGTGCGTTCGCTACGGAGAGCGGCAAAGTAGACAGAGTCTGTCCATTGACGCCGGCCTGGGCATCGGGCAGCAGCAGGCTGACGAAGATACGATCGGCGGGATGGCGGCTTTGAGCCTGGGCGAGCGCGGTTTCAAAGTCGACGGTGCGATTGGAGATGCGGGGTTGATTCAATGCGTGGTCGAGCGTTCCGGCGTCGGAGACCAGAAGGCGAACTGTTCCTGGCTGGATTCCCGGGGGCAGGTTGATGGGGATGCGGATGTTTCTTGCGGGTTGCTGCCACGGTCGCACGGTAGCTTCGACCAGCACGGTGTCGCCGGCATGCACGATGTTGCTGGAGTCGATGCGCGCGGTTTCGAGTTCAACCTGCGCACGACGGGGAATCGAATCCACGTCGAGTTCGACGGCTTTGATGGCACCCTGACGCGCACCGTTTGCGTAGAGCAGGGCAAAGCTCTGGTCAGTCTGCATGGCGGCAGATAGCTGTGCCGAGCCTTGATCGCCCGCGGGAGCCCAGAGGTCGAGCGGCGATGGCGGATAGCCTTCGATGTTGACGCTGCCAGTGACGTGATAGCTGGTTTCAAGGCTGCTTTGATTGTTCTCAAGAAGCGCGTCGTAGAGCGATACCAGAACGGCTTGCGGGGTGAGTGAAGGCAGGTCGACGACTTCGATGTTCAACTTCCGGTCTGCACCCTCGCCATGCACGGTGATGTGGACGGGAATCATGTGCGGTTTGACGCCGAGCACTCCGCGAATGGCAGAGTCGCGATCTTCGGTGAACGTGCCGATGGGATCGCCGGTGTTGATGATTTTGAACGCATTGAGGGGAGAGGCCAGGGTTTCGACGACTTCGGCGGTGGTCATGGGCAGCGAGACGGTGCCGGCCTGGAGGATAGGGTGACCGCATGCCAGGAGCTGTTCGGGATCCACGTAGGTGACGGTGCAGGTGGCAGAGACTTCAAGATCTCCTCGGACCAGCTGCGCGCTGACAGCGGAACCGGGCACGATGCTCCTGACCGCGGAGGGAGAGATGGCGTCGAAGGAGCCAGAGGCGTCAGGTTTCGATGAGCCGCTACCGCCTCCCGCGGCGATGATGTCAAGGCCGGTGCCGGCCATTTCTTTCTGCCAAAGGCGTATGGCTGCAGGCCGGAAACCGCTCATGACGAGCGGCGTCTCCATTGGCTGAAAAGTCATTCCATCGGATGAAAGGGAATTGTCGGTTTGCGTTCCAGCGACATGCGGCGAGCCCGAGGCCCATTGGGTGTTGACGGGCATGTCTTTGACTTCAAGCATCTGGGCGATCGGGGTGATGCCGGCTATGGGATCCTTGGCAAACTGACCGATACGGTAGGAAAGGGAGCCGAGGAGCTTGTTGCCGATGTAGACCGGGCTTCCGCTCATGCCGGCGACGACGCCGGTGTATTCAGGCTTGGCACCGTGGAGCTGGGCGAGGATCATATCCTGTCCCGGACCCCGCGCACCGCGCAGAACGCCAAGGATTTCCACTTGCATGGGCTCGGGGTTGGTGCCGGTGAAAACTGTCCAGGCGGTGGCCATCTGGCCGCGATGAACCTGGCTGAGGGGAAAGAAGCCGCCGCCCGAAGGTGGGGGACCAGCGGGTACTGCGGCCGATTGCCCCGCAAGGGATTCCGTAAGGAAAATGGTGAGCAAGGGGATGGCAAGCGTTCTCGCCAGGGTTCGGAATGGGGTCGCGATTGCCTTAGGGCAGGGATTCACGTCTATAAGATTAAACCTGTGCCGCATCGCAGCGGGAGATCGCAATTTAATTCCGTTTGTCATGCGTCAAAGGTTTTGACGCCCAAAGCTGAAGGTTGTTTTCGCCATTGCGTTGCTTCGCTTGCCGATTCCTTTGGGCAATCCCTATGCTGTGAACACAGAGGCCTTCATGCCAACGATTCGCCCGTACGCTTTTCGCCGTTGCCGATTTGCTTCGATCTTCCTGCTGGTTGCCCTGGCGTTCGCGCCCGCAGGCTGGGCACAGAGTACGCCGCAGCCGCAGCAGACTCCTCCAGCGCAGCCCCCACCGGATCAGACCTCGCCTGATGCCGGAGGCCCGGGCGGAGACAACGGGGCGATTGTCTTGCCGAAGAAGAAGGACAAGCCGGATGAAGCGCCGCCGCCGCCCGCGCCGGCCCAACCGAAGTTCAAGAACCCGGAAGGGGCGGGGGATTATTCGC
>NZ_JBARMD010000688.1:0-3792 GCF_049802275.1 Occallatibacter sp.
GATGGCAAGCACATCGTCTATCGCACCTCCGGACCCGATGGAGAGGGCCTGCGCATCATGGATCTCGCAGATTCCTCAGTGACGGCCTTGACGGATGACTACGACAACTTTCCAGTCTGGTCTCCGCGCGGAGATTCGATCGCATTCATGCGCAGAATTGACGGCAACTTCGAAGTGATGACCATTCATCCAGATGGAAAGCAACTCAGCCAGCTGACACACACCAGGGGAAATGAGGCCCACATTGCCTGGTCTCCCGACGGCGAACGAATGCTTTTCACGAGTTCGCGGATGGGATTCAAGGATGAAGCGCTGCTGATCGGGGCTCCCCAGCCGTACGGCGAAATCTTCGTCATGAACGCTGACGGCACGCACGTCGAGCAATTAACCGACGATCAATGGGAAGAAGGCGGCCCTGCATGGCAGCCGCATTCGCTCCCGAAGCTGGCAGCCGCCTCAGCCGCCCAATAAACTCTGTCCAGGCACGGAAGTGGCCTGAAATCATCACGCCAATCTCAGGGAGATCAAGCTGCCTCTGAGCCCCGTATCGAAATGGTGACTAATTGCATCAATCTTAATGCGAGGCGGGATTGACGGAATTTACCTCCGGCGCTACTCTCTCCCCATACACAGCCACTTGGTTGCCAGCGCCAATACGGAAATCCTTCACAACGGCCACGGCCCGGTGCGCATTTTGCACCCCAGCGACCAAGACCCGTCGCCGGGGACCCCGCTCTTTTCTCTGCAACTCGCAAATAATTACTCGCGAACTTCACCCGTTCCACACCCACACTCATCAAATCAACAGCCGATTTCTGCCCTTGAGGCAGCGGCACCACAATTCCCGAGTTGCAATATGCTCGGGAGTTCCAAACAAGGTCGCCGCTTCCTGATGGTCGCGTCGACTGAAATGCAACTTCCCCGGGATAGAGCGACCCGGGAATTGCGAGCATGGGAGGCCATCTGAACGCTGCTCTGGAGATCACGCCAAATCTTGAGCCCCTATTCGGGACCCGCGATGAAAACCTCAGACTGATGGAGGATTCACTAGGTGTAAGGATCGACCTGCGATCCGACGCCGTGCACGTGAAGGGGCCAGACGAAGCTGTCGCCCGAGTCCGGGGAATCTTTCAGGACTTCGAGGCTCTCCGACGGCAGGGCATCAATCCTCACAATGGCGAATTGAATGGAATGCTGCGCCTGGTCGTAGCCGATCCGGCAACGACGCTGCGTTCACTGGCGGATTCAGGAAAGCAGCGTTCCGCAGGCGTCAAGCGCACCGTGCAGCCGCGCTCGCTCAATCAGCGCAAGTACATCGAAGCGATCGAGCAGAATGACATGGTCTTCGGCGTCGGCCCGGCCGGCACCGGTAAAACCTATCTCGCAGTAGCCATGGCGGTAGCTGCGATGAATGCGAAAAAAGTCAGCCGCATTGTGCTGGTGCGTCCCGCTGTGGAAGCCGGCGAGCGGCTAGGTTTCCTGCCCGGAACGCTGCAGGAAAAGGTCGATCCATATCTCCGCCCGCTCTACGACGCACTCTACGACCTGCTCGATCCGGAGAAGGTCGACAAGATGCTCGAGAAGAATGTCATCGAGGTCGCGCCGCTGGCCTTTATGCGCGGTCGCACCCTCAACGACGCCTTCATCATCATGGACGAAGCGCAGAACACCACCATCGAGCAGATGAAGATGTTCCTGACCCGCATGGGCAACAACTCCAAGGCCGTGATCACGGGCGACATTACGCAGATTGACCTGCCCAATCCGCGCAAATCTGGCTTGCTGGATGCGATCAATATCCTCGACGGCGTGGAGGGCATTTGTTTCTGCCACTTTGCCGACGGCGACGTCGTACGCCATGCACTTGTACAGCGCATCGTTCGTGCCTATGAGGCGACGAAACCACAGCAGCAGGAACTGCCGTTGAATCTCGGTGAAAATATCCAGCCGCCGGCCGACCAGCAGGCGCCGCCGCAAGCCGCGCATCCAGCCAAACCGCAGTAAATTGGCGGTTCGCGTAAAATAGTGAAGACACGGGGCCGCTGACAGTAGCGGCCCCGCGCACGATGATCCTTCTCGACCCAGATCTGGACTCCGCCCTTCCCCCGCAGAAAAAGCTGCAGAAGACGCCCAGGAGCTCCGCCCGAACCGACCCTCCGCGGAAAGAACGCATTCCGAATGCGCGGACCCTCGCTCGTTTCCTGCGTGAGGCGCAGTCTGCCCTGAAGTTGCGCGGCCAGGTCACAGTCCTGCTGACTACCGATACAGCCATCCGGCGCTTAAACCGGCAATTTCGCGGAAAGAACAAAGCCACCGACGTGCTTTCGTTTCCAGCCGTTGCGCGTGGCCCTATGAAGATTGCCGGCGACTTGGCAATCAGCGTCAACACCGCGCGACGCCAGGCTGAGGAGCGAGACAACTCCCTTGCCACTGAAATCAAAATCCTGATGCTGCACGGCCTTCTTCATCTCGCAGGCTACGATCACGAATCGGACAATGGCCAAATGGCACGCCGCGAGCAGAAACTACGCGCCAAACTCCGCCTCCCCCACGGCCTCATCGAACGGACTGTTGGCCCAGCCACAAGGTCGGGTGCCCCATCCTTGCCGCAGTCCCACCGCGGAAAGGGTGGGATTGCACGAACTCCGAAAGGCACGCGCCCATGAGCTGGCTCACCCTCACGCTCCTGGTCCTCGTGGCACTCGTCGATACTTTCGCCGCCTACATCAGCCGTGTCTACTCCGAGTTCGGCAAGATTCTTCCCCGCGAAGTGCAAGACAATCTCGACGAATGGGAAGAGAAGATCGAGCCGCTGATCGGCCTTACGCGCGAGCATGCCGCTCTCTGCGCTACTGTGCTGCAACAGCTTACGCTGGCCGTCTTCGCGCTAGCCATCGGCGCAGTGTTGTTTGATCGCGCCCCCCACGTAGCGCGCCCCACGTATCCTGAGATCGCCCAGGCGGTCCTCGTCGTTCTGCTGGCTGTCGTCTTCTGCAACCAGATTCTGCCTTCGTTGCTCTTCACGCACACCAAGGGGCGCTGGGCTGCGCGCCTGGTGTGGCCCATTCGCCTGCTGCTGTGGCTTACGACACCTATCACGGCGATCATCCGCTTTTTCTTCTCCCTCGCGTCGCTCGCTGAAAGACCCGTTGCCGCAGAAGATGAGCCTGCTCCCGACGTTGAGTCACTGCTTGAAGCAGGTGAGGAAGAAGGCATTCTCAAAGAGAGTGACCGGGACCTGGTGCGTTCCGCAGTCGAATTCGGTGAAAAGCTGGTGCGCGAAGTCATGACTCCGCGTCCCCAGATCTTTGCGGTTCCGCAGTCGATCACGATCGAGCGTTTTCTCGAAATGCTCAAAGAGCACAATTTTTCGCGTGTGCCTGTCTACGAACGCACGCTCGACTCGGTTACTGGAATAGCCTTCGCACACGATCTGCTCCAGATCACTGACGAGGAGGCGCGAGTCCGGACCGTGGCAAGCATTCAGCATCCAGCGGTCTTTGTTCCGGAGACGAAGCACGGCTACGAATTACTCCGCGAGATGCAGCGCGAAAAGCAGCACATGCGGATAGTCATCGATGAATACGGAGGCGTCTCCGGCCTGGTGACGATCGAAGATTTGCTCGAAGAGATTGTCGGTGACATCCGCGATGAGCATGAGAAAGATGCGCACATCGGCGATCCGCAGCGCGAGCCCGGCGGTGTTTGGGTCGTCCCCGGCGATTACCCGGTGGATGAGTTGCCAAGCCTCTTTGGCGAAGAAGTGGGCGTGGACGGAAAGTATGAAGCCAC